>DAIQBQ010000413.1:0-1879 GCA_036781065.1 Actinomycetota bacterium | reverse complement strand
GAACTCGAAGCAGGCCACCTCGACCACCGAGATCAGCACCCCGGCGCCCACGATCAGGGCTCCCAGCTTCCCGGAGGCCGGGTACTGGGCGTCGGCGGGGGCCAGCCGCGGCTCGGTGCGCCGAAGGGCGATGGCGCCACCGAACACCGACAGGACCCAGATCGGGAGACCGATCGTGGCCACCGTCGCCAGGAAGTCCGGCAGCAGGGCGTGGCGGGCGTGGCCCGTCGCCAGCCCATCGGCGATCGCCACCAGTGTCGGGATGCTGAGCGAGAGTGCGGTCAGCCAGGCGATCCCGGTCAACCGGCGAAGGGACGGAGGGTTCACAGCCCCATGGTAGCTGCCGGCAGGCCCGGTCTCGCGCGGGCGAGGGAGCAGCCAGGGGTGCGATCACGCCCGTTTCTGCTCAGTCGGCCCCGATCTCAGCCCCGATCTCAGCCCCGATGCGTCAGCCGCCGCGGCCAGCGACCACGGTAAAACAGGTCGTCCTCAGACACCGGTCGACCCGAACCCTCCGGCGCCCCTCGGCGAGTGCGGCAAGTCGTCGACCTCGATCAACTCCGCGTGGGCAACCGGCAGGATCACCAGCTGGGCGATCTTGTCCCCCCGGGCGATCTTGATCGGCGCCGCCGGGTCCAGGTTGATCGCCACGACCTGGATCTCCCCCCGGTAGCCGGAGTCGATCAGCCCCGGCGAGTTGACCATGCCCAGCCCCATCCGGTCGGCAGCCCCGGAGCGCGGCTGGACGAAGCCGGCGTACCCGTCCGGGATGGCTACGGCGATGCCTGTCGGGATCCGCCTTCGCTGCCCGGGTTCGAGGACGACGTCCAGCGCCGACCGCAGGTCCAGCCCGGCGTCGCCGGGCAGGGCGTAGCTGGGCAGCGGCAGATCAGGCTCGAGGCGCCGGATCGGGACCTGAGGCCCCGCACTCACTCCTCCGGGACCCCGGCGGGCTGCTTTGGCGGCACCTTCTTGGCCAGCAACCCCAACTCACGCTCGAAGTCGTTCAGTTCCTTGAAGTCCTTGTAGACGCTGGCGAAGCGGAGGTAGGCCACCTCGTCGATGTCGCGGAGTCGCTCGAGGATATCCCGGCCGAGGTCTGCGGTGGAGACCACCGTGCGGCCCTCCAAGCGGATCGCCTCGATCACGTCGTCAGCCAACCGTTCCAACACCTCAGTGGCGACCGGGCGGTTCTTGCACGCCTTGCGGATGCCGCTGATCAGCTTCTCGCGCTCGAACGGCTGCTTGAGTCCGGAGCGTTTGGCCACCAGCAGCGGGGCGTTCTCCACCCGCTCGAAGGTCGTGAACCGTTGCCCGCAGACCTCGCACTCCCGCCGTCGGCGGATGGCCCGGCCGTCCTCGGCCACACGGGAGTCGACGACCCGGTCCTGGAATTCACCGCACGCTGGGCAACGCATCGCGAAGAAATTCTACGCCGCTGTGCGCGAGATGTGGTAGTTCTCCGCCGATCGTCCCCTAAATATTGGGGTCAGCAGGGAGGTCGTCGGCGAAGAACTCGATGACGTAGCCATCGGGATCCTCCACTTTGAGGGAGGTGAGCCCTGGCTCCTCCCACCAATCGACCTCGGGGAGGCCCTTCGCCGCCAGCTCCAGCCGCTTGTCGGCCACCGCTGCGGGGTCGGCCAGCCGGACCCCGAAATGCACCCAGCCGAGGTCAACCGGCCTTTGGCCCGGCAACAGGGCGAACACAAAGCCGCTCGGCGTGGTGAGCAGGAAGCCGTCCCCATCGCGGTGGACCGTGCCCGCAAGGCCGACCACGGTCCGGTAGAAGATCAGCGACGCCGCCGGGTCCGCCACGCCGAGGGCGAGGTGGGCGATCTCAGCCATGCCCGGTCCCTCCCCCGCCCCCGGCGCGTCT
>DAIQBQ010000412.1:0-1923 GCA_036781065.1 Actinomycetota bacterium | reverse complement strand
GATGCGGGCGTCCTGGTGGTAGCAGGTGCAGCCGACGCCGCGGCTGGCGGTGACGAGGTTGCGGGCCAGGTCGACGATGTCGCCCACGACCGAGGTCCCGGTCGGCGGCCCGCCGGCACCCTGCCCGTAGAACATCAGCTGGCCGACGTTCTCCCCCTCCACGAAGACGGCGTTCAAGTTGTCCCGCACCGAGGCGAGCGGGTGGGAGAGCGGGATCATCGCCGGGTGGACCCGGACGGCGACCTGGCCGTCGATCAGCTCGGCGATGCCCAGCAGCTTGACCTCGTAGCCGAGGTTGTGGGCGAAGCCGATGTCCCGGGCGCTCACCCGGGTGATCCCCTCGCGGTAGACGTCGCCGGCGACGACCCGCTGGTTGAAGCAGATGCTGGCGAGGATCGAGATCTTGGCGGCGGGATCGAATCCCTCGATGTCGGCGGTGGGATCGAGCTCGGTATAGCCGCGGCGCTTGGCGTCGGCGAGGGCCTGGTCGAACTCCAGGCCGTCGGCGCTCATCCGGGTGAGGATGAAGTTGGTCGTGCCGTTGATGATCCCCATCACCCGGCGGACCCGCTCGCCGGCCAGTGACTCCTTGAGCGGCTTGATGATCGGGATCCCTCCGGCGACCGCCGCCTCGAAGGCGAAGTCGGCGCCCGAGGCCTCGGCGGCCCCGAACAGCTCCCGCCCGAGGGTGGCGATCAACTCCTTGTTGGCGGTGACGACCGGCTTGGCGGCGTGCAGCGCCGCCATCATCTGGGTGCGGGCGGGTTCGATGCCGCCCATCACCTCGACGACGATCCTGACCGAGGGGTCGGCGACCACCTCGGCCACATCGTTGGTGAACAGGTCCTTCGGGATCGGGACGTCGCGGGGCTTGGCCAGGTTGCGGACGGCGACCCGGCGGATCGACAGCTGGGCGCCGCAGCGTTCGGTGATCTCGTCGGCGTTGGCGTGCAGGATCCGCGCCACTGCGGAGCCGACGATGCCGCAGCCCAACAGGCCGATGCCGATCTCTTCTCCCACGTCACACCCCTTCGCCGCTCCACCGCTCCGACAAGCGCCCGCATGATGCCTCAGCGGTTGCCGGGCGTCCACCGGGACTATCCTGCCCCATATGCGTGCCTGGGTGGTGGCCAGCCCGGCCCCCATCGACGAACACCCGCTCCGCCTGGTCGAGCGGCCGGTCCCGGACCCCGGACCCGGCGAGGTCCTGGTGAAGGTCAGCCACTGCGGTGTGTGCCGGACCGACCTGCACCTGGCGGAGGGCGACCTGGCGCCCCGGCGCCCGGAGGTCGTGCCCGGTCACGAGGTCGTCGGCACGGTAGCGGCCCTGGGGCCGGGTGCCCGGCGATTCCAGGAGGGCGACCGCATTGGGGTCGCCTGGCTGCGGTCGACCGACGGCAGCTGCCGGTTCTGCGCCGGCGACCGGGAGAACCTGTGCCTGGCCCCCACGTTCACCGGCTGGGACACCGACGGCGGCTACGCCGAGTACACCACCGTGCCCGAGCACTACGCCTACGCCCTCCCCGCCGGCCTCCCGGGCGAGCAGATCGCCCCGCTGCTGTGCGCCGGGATCATCGGCTACCGGGCGCTCCAGCGCGCCGAGCTGCCCCCGGGGGGGCGGCTGGGCCTGTACGGGTTCGGGGGGTCGGCGCACCTGACCATGCAGGTGGCCCTGGACGCCGGAGCTCGGGTCCATGTGCTGACCCGGGGCGAGGCGGCACAGGCGCAGGCCCGGGAGATGGGAGCGGCGTCGGTGGGCGGGGCCTACGACGCCCCGCCGGAGCCGCTCGACGCGGCGATCCTGTACGCGCCGGTCGGCGACCTGGTGCCGGTGGCGCTGGCGGCGCTCGACCGGGGCGGGACGCTGGCGGTCGCCGGCATCCACCTGACCGACATCCCGCCGCTCAACTACCAGGAGCACCT
>DAIQBQ010000411.1:0-1924 GCA_036781065.1 Actinomycetota bacterium | reverse complement strand
CTGATGTGGAACGGCCTTGTCAATAGGGGCAGTGCGAGGTTCACGAGCTCGATTCGGGGCGCGTTGAATCAGGGATCTTTGTTGTGACGGTTTCGCGTTGAGCAGTCGGGGGTCTGTTTGGTGCGGGCGGCGGCTGCTACGCCACTGTCCCCGGGGGCTGTGGCGGAGGCCGAGCGAGGGCTCGACCATGCGTCGGGGCGGGGCTGGTGGGCTGACCGCCAGACTGATGTACGCGGGTTGGGTCCGCAGTTCGGCTATTCGCAGAGAGGTGCCCTGGACTAAACACGCCGGTTGGTTTCGGCATAGCTTAAACGGGGATCATTTCTGCGGCGGCGGTGCCCCGACGCATGGTGGGGTCCTCGCCCCGGCTCAGCTCAGGCCGGGGACGAGCGGAACGTGGCATGAACTCGGGATGGTCGTTGTCGTCGGTCCAGCTCGAACACTCGGGTCCTCGGACGGAACGAGCGAAGCGGCGCCCAGCCGGACGGCGAGGTGGTCGGACAGCCGGACGGCGAGGGGAGTCAAGATGCTGCCGGAAAATCCGGAGGGCAGCCCGTAGGGAGGAGGATTTTTGGGTGTCGGCAGCGTCTTGACGCCCCGGGAGAAAGTCTCGCCAGCCCATCCTGGAGGCGGAGGGGATGCCGCCCCCCCACACTCGTGGCGGCGACGATCTCCTCGCTCCCCGTTTTTGGGCGGCGTCCCCTCTGCCGTTTGGCGGGGCTGTGTGCATCCGCTCAGGCCGTCATCTCGGCCCAGACGAACCCGGCGAGCTCTCGGGCGATGGCGGTGACAACCACATTGCGGTTGGTTTTGCGTTCGTCGAGACGCCGGAACCGGCCGCAGAGACGAACCTGGGCCGTCCAGGCCCGAGCGACAGTGTCACGGGCGAGGCCTTCTTGGCGGCGGCGCAGCTCGACGCCGACACCGGGGCGGGACCGATACGCCCAGGCGGACTCGACCAGCTGGGTGCTGAAGATGGACGTTGCCGGCATGCGTGATGTGCCCGCGGCGGGTGCGCTCCCCGCTGGAGTGCTCGGAGGGGGTAAGACCGGTGAAGGCCATGAAGGTGCCGGCGGTCCCGAAGCGGCGCCAGTCGCAGACCTCGGCGGCCAAGCTGAGCGCGCCCAGATGGGTGATCCCCCGGTAGGCGGCGAGGCGGCCCACCGTGTCCGCGAACGGGGCCCGGCTATACCAGCAGGTCAGGTCGGCGTCGATCGCCTCGACGGCCGCCTCCCGGGCCGACAGCGTGGCCCGATAGTGGGCGTAGGTGGCCTCGAGAGCCAGGTCATCGAAACGCTGCGAGCTGATCCACGCCTGATGTTTGAGCGTCCAGTTGTCCCCGCCGCGCCAGATCCGGTTGTGGCGCAACAAGAACTTGCCCAGCCGATGGCGGGCCCGGGTGCGGTCGATGACCATGTCGGCCCGGGCCCGGCACAGGTCCCGGACCGCTTCCTCGGCCACCGAGGGCACCCGGATGGCGACCAGCTCCCCGGCCCGGTACAGGCGGGCCAGACGGCGACAATCGCGTTTGTCGGTCTTGACCCGATCCCCCGGGGCGGTGGGGATCAGCGACGGGGCGATCACCTCACACGCCACCCCGAGTGCTCGCAGCAGTCGGCACAGTTCGTAGCCGGTGGGGCCGGCCTCGTAGCAGGCCCGCAGCCGGCGGGGATTGCCGAGCCGGGCGATCAGCCGGCGCACCGCGTCGTCATCAGAGGAGATCTTCTCCACGTCGGCGACGTCATGCCCCGGCTGCAAGATCCCTGCTGAGATGGTGTTCTTATGGACATCGAGACCGAGGATCGTGGGGGTAGTAGAACTGGGCATGGGCGGTCGGCTCCTTCCGTATGTGGCAACTTCCGCTCCAGGGTGGCTGATCCACGCAAGATGCGAAACGGGCCGGCCGTTCCATACTGACTAAGCG
>DAIQBQ010000410.1:0-1935 GCA_036781065.1 Actinomycetota bacterium | reverse complement strand
CTGTGCTTATTGCATTTGTTCGTGGACGGCGACGGCTCCCTCTACTTCCCGGCCGGGCATGATGCCCTGGTAGATGTCGAGGAAGACCGAGAGCGTTCGGTGACCTGACCAGCGCTGGGCGACCTTCACGTCGACGTTTGGCGTATTGAGCCACATGGAGCAGGCAGCATGCCGGAGGTCGTGCCGACGGAGCCTGCTCAGTGCGGGCTGTTGGGGGTCGTCGGGTGCGAGGTCAGGATCGCGAGGCAGGACCACGGCGCGAGCTGGCTCCCAAACCTCTCGGGTGAAGGGTCCTTGTTGATACGGCTTGCCATTGCGTTCGAACAGGAGTCCCCGGCGCCGCGGGCAGTAGCGAGGCAGGTGGATCTCCCGGAGGTAGCGCACCAGGGCGCCCGGGATGGGGGCCCGCCGGCTTTCGGAAAGATCGCGGTCCTTCAGTGGCCCCCACATCGGGTCCTCGTCGGGGTCCAACCAGTGGGCGGCCACTTCCCGCTTGGAACGCCGGACCCTGACCCAGCCGGGACCCGATGCCGGGAGGTCGAAGTCCTCGATGCGGACCCCGGCGGCCTCACCGGGCCGCAGACCACAGATCCCCATCATCAGCACGAACCCAGCCACCCCGCCCCCCCACGACCCAGCGGAGGCGCAGGCGGCCGCCAGCCACCAGACCGCGGGCATGGAGAGGACGACATCTGGGTCGACCGGGCGGGTGAGCTTGTTGGGGTTGCGCTCGTTGACGCGGTAGCGCTGCACGAGGTCCTGGAGGTCTGAGGCCGTCACCTGTGCGATCGGCGTCGACCACCGCAGCCAATGGGCCTCACCCCCGGCAGCATCGGGCGGGACGTCCTGACCGGTCGGGGGCACCTTCAGGACCCAGTCGAGCCACGCCATGTCAGCCGCGCTGGGCTCGGCGGCTCCAGGACCGCTCAGATGGAGGCAGGCCCGCCGGAGGGCCTTGGACGCCTCCCGCCTGGTCTTGGGCTCCCATTCGGGCCACTTGGCCCGCATGTAGACGATCGCCTCGGAGTAGACCGTGCCGGCCGTTGCTTGCGCGGGCGTTGCCTGCGCGGGCGAAGCGACAGGTTGGGGATCGAGCGCCTCGACGAAGCGCTTCGTGGAGGGGTCGAAGAGCAGGCCGTTGGCGCAGTCGATTTGGAGCTGAGCCCTCGCCCCGTCGGCCAGGCCGGCCTTCGGGAACCGTTCGGCGAACTCCCACCCGTCCACGTAGTACGTGAGGTCCCAGCACGGGACCTCCTTGCCTGGGGTCCGCCAGCCGAGCCGCTCCCGCCTCGGGTTGCCTCGGGCGTCGACGATGGGGGATCCCGTCTCGTCGACCTTCGGCGGCCCAAGGATCGGACCGCGCGGTCGGGTCACGGTGATGGCTCGCTTTGGCGGGGACACGATGAGCTTCGCCGGACGCCAAGGGGTCGTCGGGAATCGAGACTCGTCCTGTATCTCCGGCGGCCCGGGACCCGGCCCCAGCTCAGGTCTCCGGAGGGGTCCGAGCTCGGACGTTCCCTGAGCCTGATAGTGGCGCTGACCTGCACTTTTGTCGATGCTGGGCGGCGCTGCGGGACCCGCTGCCATCGCCTACACTGGAGGTAGGGAGAGGTGCGAGAGCGGCCGAATCGGACTCACTGCTAATGAGTTGACTGGGGAGAACCCGGTCCGAGGGTTCAAATCCCTCCCTCTCCGCTCGCTCGGTTCGCATCCGTCGCGACCGGGCCATTCTCGATCGGCCCGACGTCCTTCACGGCATCGAAGACGTTCCGCGCCGGCCGCACCGTCGAACTCACGCCTGAGTTCAGGCCCTTCGGGGATCCGGTCGGCCGGAGCATCGTGCGTCTCGGGGACCCCAATCCTGGGAGGGTGGGTGGCGACCCGCCCTCGCACCGCCCGTCCTCGCTCAGGCGGGACCCGCCACTGTCGCCTGCG
>DAIQBQ010000409.1:0-1946 GCA_036781065.1 Actinomycetota bacterium | reverse complement strand
GATTGGGCATCAGTGGCGTTTTGCCGCCGCTCCGGCTGTCCTGTTTTCCGGCGGAATCCGCCTGTTATCAGGACAGTTGCCCGCGCGGCGGCCACAGGCAGCGGCGTGAACGTGCGCGCCCCAGGGAAGCTTTCACGTCAGCGCTTGAGATCGAAGGCGACCACACACGGATCGTGGGCCATGGCATGGATCGTGGCGGCATGCACCTTGTTGCCCATCCGCTGCAGGAGATCCTCGGGGTCGGTGCCGTCGAGCGCCTCGATGCGGGCCCGGTAGGGTTTACCAGCCAGCCACAGCCGCACGTCGGCCGCCGCCAATGCGTTGCGTAGCCAGTCGGCGTGCCGTCCGTGTTCGCAGACCACGAGGAGCCGGTCGCCCTCGCGCAGGCACCCCATCGGGGTCAGCCGCCGCCTGCCGGTCCTGCGGCCGAAGGTTTCCAGCACCAGCGCCCGGTCCGGTGCATAGGGAGGCACAGGAAGACCCAGCCGCAGCGTCGCCACCGCCGCGTGGTTGAAGCTGCGCCCGGCGACCAGCTGGATCCCCCGCTGGATCCTCGGCTTGAGCTCCTCGCCGAGCGAGCCGGGCAGCCGGGGGACCGGCAGGGTCATGCCGGAACGACCCCGCCGCTGGCGAGCTCGGCCTCGCGGACCGCTGCGACGAAGCGCCGGATCAGGGCGGAGTCTTTGTTTCCGGGGGCCTGCTCTACGCCGGAGGAGACGTCGACACCCCAGGGCCGCACCGCTGCGACGACGCTCCCGACGGTGTCCGGACCCAGCCTGCCGGCCACGATCAGACGCTCCGAGCGGAACCCGGTAAGCCACTCCGCCGGCAGCGGGCCATGTGGCTCGGTGGGACGGTGCGCATCCTTGGAGTCGACCATCACGGCATCAGCAACGATCCCTGCCGTCCTGGCGCCATCGGCCGGGCCGGTCAGGCGGATCGCCCGAGTAACGAACAGCTGGGGTCTCCGGATACGGATCCCGGCTACCTCTTCGTCGCTCTCTGACCCTTGAAGCTGAATCCCATCAAGCCCAACAGCCTCGGAAACACACAAGACCTCGTTCATCCCTGCATCGACGAAGACACCGATCACCCCCAGCTCGGAGGGGAGCCGGCTACGAATGGCCGCTGCCTGAGCGACCTCCATCCGTCGTGGGCTCGGAGCGAAAACGAATCCGATGGCACTCGCACCCGCGTCGGCGGCGGCAAGACCATCCGGCAGGCGCGTGATACCGCAGATCTTTATGAAGGTCTCGCCAGGCGCTAACGCCCTCCCGGGGACTGCAACCTCACCGGACACTCCTTCTTTCTAACACGGCTCAGCCTTGCTGCCGAGAGACGGTTGGATCGCCACCCCGGGGACATACTGGGCAGCACGAGCCCGGCAGGTCGCCGGGCAGCTGACCTGACCGCCGGAAGGAACTACATGGCCGTCCCATCCCGACCCTCCAGGCCCCCGAGCCTCGGCGGTACGCGGGCGGCCCTGGCCCTTGGCGAGCTCTCCCCCGAGGCTCTGCTCGATCAATGCCTTGCCCGCCTCGACGCCTCTGAATCCACGGTGAAGGCCTGGCGGGCGCTTGACCCGCAGGGCGCCCGTGCCCAGGCGAAACGCCTCGACCCGGCAGCCCGGGCCGAGCTCCCCCTGTGGGGCATCCCCGTTGGCGTCAAGGACGTGATCGACGCCGCCGGGATGGCGACCACCGCAGCTTCGGCGGTGCTCGCCGGAGCCCGCCCGGCAGCAGCAGACGCACCCGCCGTCGCCCGGCTGCGGGAAGCCGGGGCGGTGATCCTGGGCAAGACCAACACCCAGGAGTTCGCCTACGGGGCGGTCACTGCCCCGACGACCAACCCCCGCGATGAGCACCGCATCCCCGGCGGGTCCAGCGGTGGCTCGGCGGCAGCGCTGGCTGCCGACCATGGCTATGCGCTGGTCAAGTGCTTCTTCC
>DAIQBQ010000408.1:0-2154 GCA_036781065.1 Actinomycetota bacterium | reverse complement strand
CGGCGCTGGTCAAGCAGATCATCATGAGCAGCGCCCAGGACCTCGGCGTCCCCGCCAATGAGCAGGGGGCCGGGCTGGTCGACGGACTGCGGGCGGTCCAGGACGCCATGTCGATCGCCGACAGCAACGGCGCCCCGGCTGCAACCGGCACCGGGTTGCTGTACTCGCCGAACTCGATCTCGCTGACCGGCCAGCCGGGCCAGTCCTCGGTCACCCCGGTGAATGTGACCAATGTCGGGACCACAACCCAGACGGTCACCCCCACGGTGCGTGTGCTGGGCCCGGCCCACACGATCGCCCAGGGCACCCTGCAGCTCAACGCCGCCACCGATCCGACGATGATCTTCCAGAACGGTGCGGTGGTCGGCGACGTGCATCTCGTCCACTTCACCGTCGCCCCCGGGACCCAGCGCCTGCTGTCGCAGATCTCCTGGCAGACCGCCACCCAGGTCACCGCGACGGTCCGTGAGACGTTGTTCGACCCGAGCGGCCGGATCGCCGCACAGTCGCGGCCCCAGGGCGACGGCGGTGGTTTCGGTCAGGTCGAGGTCCGCGACCCGAGCCCTGGCAGCTGGACCATGCTCACCTTCGACGCCGGGATCCAGCCCCAGCTCAACGATCCCAACTCGGTCCTGGCGCCGTACACCGGCCCGCTTGCCTTCACCATCACCGGGGCCGACTACCGCAGCGCGCCCAGCTCGGTCTCCCCGCCGTCGGCGGTGATCGCCCCCGGGGCCTCGGCGAGCTTCGCCGTCCACGCCGCGGCACCCCCGGCCCCCGGCGACCTGAGCGAGTCGCTCGTGTTCGGCTCCGACACCGGGACGCCGGGGGCCCCGTCGCTGGGCTCGGTGCCGATCATCACCCGGGCGCTCGTGCCGCTCGGCCGCCACAGCGGCGGCAGCTTCTCGGGCACGCTGACCGGCGGCAACGCCCGGATGTTCTTCGGCCAGCAACTGACCTACCAGTTCGACGTGCAGCCGGGCATCGGGAACCAGGTGCTCTCAGTGAACGTCCAGGTCGCCGATCCCGGCTACCAGGTCCTGGGCATCCTGTCCGACCCCAACTTCTCGCCAGTCGACGCCCAGAGCACCCTCTCGTCGGTCAGCAGCGAGAACTTCCAGACCCTCACCCTGACCTGGCTCGATCCCATGCCGGGCCGCTGGACGCTCGACTTGGACCAGATCCTCAATGTCTCGTCCGGCGTGACTGCCGCCCGGGTCCGGGGCACGATCAGCCTCGGACCGCCACCGGCTGGCGCCGCCGGGCTCCCCGACGGGCAGCGGCTGGGCGCCAGCAGCACCGTGCACGCGACGGTCTTCGTCGTCAACACCGGCCTCGAGCCAGAGGCCTACTCGATCGACCCGCGGCTCACCACGCCGGGGGTCATCCCGCTCGCCTCACTCGTGAACCCGACCGCCGTCCCGCTTCCGGTGACCGACTCGGCGACGATCCCGCAGTTCCTGGTGCCACCGTTCACCAGCGGTCTGGAGATCGCTGCCCAGGCTTCGCTGCCGATCGGGATGGATACCAGCCCGGCCTTCGGCTTCCCTGACGTCGAAGCGGTCTCGGCCGGGAACCAGGCGGTCGCCACGCTGACCGAGCCGGATATCCCGACGGGCGTGTGGTCCTGTGCGGCAAGCGAGGTCGGCCCGTTCGCCGGACCGGTTACCACGACGAGCTTCGACTGCGGTGCGGCGGCGTTCACCGACAGCTTCGACCCGGGGGCGGACTCCGACACCGGGAACATCTGGTCAGCCCTGGAAGGGGAGACGGTGAACTACGCCCCGTTGGTACTGGCCCCCGGCCAGTCCGGGACGATCGGCGTGACCCTGACCGTCACCGGCACCCCGGACCAGCGGGTCAACGGCTTCCTGGCGGTGGAGACGTTCAACCCGAACACCTTGAGTTCCGACCAGATCGCCGCGCTGCCGTACAGCTACCGGGTGGACCATTAGCGGAGGTCGCCGGGCTCGTTGAGGTTCCGGGCAAAGGCCGCCTCCGGAGCGCTCAACTCGACGACCTGAGCGCCCAGCGCCTCGAGCACCCGGTGGACCGAACGTTCACCGGCCTCGAGGCGGGCGCGTAGCGCGGCGGCAGCGGCGCGGGCGTAGACGGCGTGCATCTCTTCATCCTTCCAGATCCAGATCACGGCGT
>DAIQBQ010000407.1:0-2182 GCA_036781065.1 Actinomycetota bacterium | reverse complement strand
TGCGAATCGGGGCGCAGGACCGCTCTCGGTGTCGCCTCATTTTCGGGACACACCATTAGCGCGGCGCCGGGTTCTGCGGACGCCGAAGCGTCACTATGGTGGCTGAGCGTCCGCAGAGTTCCTAGGAGGCAGGCGGCCATGGAGAAGGGGGCCTGGACCAAATCACCGGCCGGACTCGTCGCCCTGTTCGAGTCGGTGTTCCCGGGGCCCCCGGCAACGGCCCGGCAGATGTTCGGCTACCCGGCCGGCTTCGTCAACGGCAACATGTTCTGCGGGCTGCACCAGGAGAGCTTTATTCTCCGGCTCCCCGAGGGCCCGGCCGAGGAGCTGGTGACGATGGGCGCCCGGGTCTTCGAGCCGATGCCCGGGCGGCCGATGAACGGCTACTACACCGTCCCGGCCGCCCTGCTGGCTGACCCCGCCACGCTCGAGAGCTGGGTGGCGACGGCGCTGGCCCACGCAGCGTCGCTCCCGCCCAAAGCGGCGAAGGCCAGCGCGGCGAAGGCCAGCGCCAAGGCGAAGCCGAAGCGGCCCTAGAACGACAGCGCCTGGTACACCTCGACGAACAGGCGGTCCAGGTTCTGGCTCATGTCCCGCTCCTCGGTCTGCGAGTCGTAGAGCAGGATGGCGCAGGAGTTGGTGTTCGAGGCATTGGCCAGGCCGTTCAGCTGCTTGTAGGCGGTGGCCTGCTGGGAGGCGACCCGGGCCACCAGGTTGCAGGCGCAGGCGTCGTACATCGCCGGCGATGGTGTCTCGCCCCCAACGTAGTTGGCGAACTCGGCGATCAGCCCGTCGATGCCCTCGCTGGTGTCCCGCCTCGGCGACACCTTGATCAGCCGGAAGAGCTCGCCCAGCCGCTTGATCTGGCCCTGAGTGGTCATCAGGTACTTGCCGAGGAGCTCGGAGACCTTGGCCGAGTGCAGCTCGGGCACGATCTTCTGCAGCGCCTCGGCGAACTTCTGCTCGGCGTCGTTGATCGCGGCGAGCTCGTGCTCGAACAGTTCCCGCGCTGCCGGCTGATCCCCTGCCATGAACGTCCCCTTTCTTTCCCGTCCTCGGTTACGCTCCGGGATTAGAACGCATTCCCGGCCCGGCAGTCACACCCGTACGATCCGCGGGGGCGATGCAGCCGCGCCACTTCGAAAGGTGTCCCTATGCCCGACAGCTACGTCGTCATCGTCGAGATACCCGCCGGTAGCCGGAACAAGTACGAGTACGACCACGAAAGCGGGGCGATCTTCCTCGACCGGCGCTTGTTCACTGCCACCCGGTACCCCACAGACTACGGCTTCTTCCCCGATACGCTCGCCGAGGACGGTGACCCGCTGGACGCCCTGGTCCTGGCCTCCGACCCGACCTTCCCCGGCTGCCACATCCGTGTCCGCCCGATCGGCGTCTTCTGGATGGAGGATGAGAAGGGCCCGGACGCCAAGGTGCTGACCGTCCCGGTGGGCGACCCGATCTCGGGCCGGATCAACTCGATCGAGGACCTGGAGAGCGAGCAGCGCAACGAGATAGAGCATTTCTTCTCGATCTACAAGGATCTCGAGCCGAACAAGCACTCGTCGACCCGGGGCTGGAGCGGCCGGGAGGAGGCGGAGCTGACGCTGCAAGACGCCCGCGGGCGGTTCCACGCCGCCCACTGACAGCCGCTGCGCGGCCAAACGCCACCGACGCCTTTTAGCGGGCTGCCGGCGCTCCCACCCGCTTGATCCTGGCGCCCAGCGCCTCTCCGAGGCCGATGATGCCGAGGCCGATGATCAGGTGAATGACCTTGACCGCCACCGGTACCCCGCCCTGGATCCCCGTCTGGGCGAAGCCGACGATGGGGGCGAGCACCCCCCAGGCGACGGCGACGATCACGATCGGGAGCGGCACCTTCGCCTTGAACGCCAGGTAGGCCAACCCCCACAGGCACAGCACGAGCAGGATGCCCACCGACTCGTGGAAGTGCTGCAGTGAGGTGCCTGTCGTACCGCTCCACAGCACGATGCCGAGAACGAGCTCGGCCGCGCCGATGAAGCGGATCGCCATCTGGAGGATCGTCGGCTTGTTCATGGGTGACGGGGAAGCATACTCGACGGTCCCGGCCGGCTCGCTAAGCCCAGGCCGCCTGGGCTTAACTGGGTCCGCAGGAGTTTTGTGGATCGCTACACTCAATAATGAGGGCCCATGATCCACA
>DAIQBQ010000406.1:0-2220 GCA_036781065.1 Actinomycetota bacterium | reverse complement strand
CTCCCGGGGCGCTGGAACGAGGCCAACGCGGCGATGGCGCTCGCCGCCGCCACCGAGCTCGGGGTCGGCCTGGCCGCAGCGGCGGCAGCGGTCGCCGGTGTCGGCGAGGTGGCTGGGCGGCAGGCGACCTGGCGGCTCCCCGACGGCCGGGAGGCCCGCCTGCTGCTCGCCAAGAACCCGGCCGGGTGGACCGAGGTGCTGGCCTACCTGGCCGCGACCGGTTCCGGTGTGGTGATCGCCCTCAACTGCCGCATCGCCGACGGCAGGGACCCGTCCTGGCTGTGGGACGTCCCGTTCGAGCTGCTGGCCGGAGCGGCCCCCGGCCCGGCCGCCGGCCCGGCTGTGCCGATGATGGTTGCCGCTTCCGGCGAGCGGTTCCTCGACCTGGCGGTGCGCCTCCGCTACGCCGGGGTCGACTTCGCCCTGGAGGCCGACCCGATGGCCGCCGCCGCCAAAGTCGGGGGGGACCGGGTCGACATCGTCGCCACCTACACCGCCTTCGTCGGGCTGCTGCGCCGGCTCGGGCACACCGAGGTGGTGGCGTGAGCCGAGCCTCCGCGATCCGGATCGGCCTGATCTACCCGGAGCTGATGGGCACCTACGGTGACCGCGGGAACGCTGTCGTCCTCGCCCGGCGGCTGGAGTGGCGGGGGATGCCGGCGGAGCTGTTGGCCGTGCCGGCCGGCGACCCGATCCCGCTGTCGCTCGACTGCTACGTCCTGGGCGGTGCCGAGGACGTCCCGCAGACGCTGGCTGCCGAGGGGCTGATCGCCGCCGCCCCGGGACTCGCCCGGACCCTCGACGGCGGCGCCGTGCTGCTGGCCAACTGCGCCGGGTTCCAGCTGCTGGGGTCGAGCTACGTGCGCACCGACGGGAAGGCGGTGCCGGGGATGGACCTCGTCGAGGCGGCGACGGTCGCCGGGCCCCGGCGCACGATCGGTGAGATCGTGGTCGATGTGGGCAACCCCCGGGTGCCGCCGCTCAGCGGCTTCGAGAACCATGCCGGCCTGACCCGGCTCGGGCCCGGGACCCATCCGTTGGGGAAGGTCCTGGCCGGCACGGGCAACGGCGATGGTTTTGACGGCGCGATCGTCGAGGGCCGCATCGTCGCCACCTACCTCCACGGCCCGGTGCTGGCCAGGAATCCGGCGCTGGCCGATCTGCTGCTCGGCTGGGTGGCCGGCGACCTGCCACCTGTCGAGGCGGGCGACACCGACGACCTGGCCGCCCGGCTGCGTAGCGAGCGCCGGGCCGCCGCCGAGAAACCCTTGCGCCGAAAGGGGCGCGGCAGGTGAGCGGGAATGCGGGCCCGCCGGGACACGTTGTGCCCTGGTGGAGAGGCGGTACATAATCCGCGGCGCGGCTGACCGGAGCTGGCCAGCCGCGACGGCGACTTGAACGGAGGGGAGATGGCCGAAGAGACGAAGTTCGGGGACGAAGTGAAAGAGACCCGGGTCGGCCACGGCGGCGCCGCTCGTAACCACGGCCTCCCGCTGGGCGAGGCCACCCCAGAGTTGCGCAAGCAGTGGATCGACGAACTGCAGAAGACCGGCAAGTACGCCGGCAAGAGCTTGAAGGAGCTGATCGCCGAGCGCGGCGACGGCCAGCGGTTGCCCGTCGACGAGTAGCCGAGCCGCCTGCGCCTATGGGCGACGTCGTCTTCGAGGACTGGGAGCGCCAGCGCGTCGACCACGCGGTCGGCGTGGTCTCGACGGTCAGCCGGGAAGGCCAGCCGCACGCGGCGCCGGTGATCGTGTGGTTCGAGGGTGACGACCTGCGCTTCGAGACCGAGCCCCAGGACCGCAAGTACAAGAACCTGATCGCCAACCCACGGGTGGCGGTGCTGGCCTACGGGTCGCCCAAGTGGGGAGTGCTCGTGCGGGGCCGGGCCGAAGTGCTGGCACCGGCGCCGCCCGGGGGCGGCAACGCCCAGATCATCGTCCACCCCACCTCGAAGTCCTCCTGGCGGCGCAAGGAGGGCTGAGCGCTTCAGAGCGCCAGCACGGCCGCACCGATGAACGCGCCGTGGGCCAGGTCGGCCAGGGCGGTGCCGGCCTCCTCGAACGGGTAGGTCGTGACCGTCGGCCGCACCGGGATCCGGGCAGCGGCAGCCAGGAACTCCCGGCCGTCGGCGCGGGTGTTGGCAGTCACGCTGCGCAGCGTCCGCTCCTGGAAGAGGTGCTCCTGGTAGTTGAGCGGCGGGATGTCGGTCAGGTGGAT
>DAIQBQ010000405.1:0-2222 GCA_036781065.1 Actinomycetota bacterium | reverse complement strand
GAGACCGGCTGATGGCCGCCGCCCCTGCGGGCCGGGCCGCCGGCCAGAAGCCCCGCCCGGTGCGCCGGCTGTTGCTTTACCTCGCCGCCATCGTGACCGCGCTGATCACCCTGTTCCCGTTCTACTGGATCCTCAGGACGTCGCTGGAGTCGGACAACCAAGTGGCACAGGGCGTGGGCGGCAGGAACGGGATCGTCCCAGGCCATCTCGGCTTCGGCTCCTACGTCACCGACCTGACCACCCAGCACTTCGCCCGGCCGCTGCTGAATTCGGCGGTGGTCGC
This sequence comes from Actinomycetota bacterium, assembly GCA_036781065.1. Lineage (GTDB taxonomy): Bacteria > Actinomycetota > CADDZG01 > JAHWKV01 > JAOPZY01 > DAIQBQ01. The sequence continues at coordinate 1,939 of DAIQBQ010000405.1, read as the reverse complement.
GCTGGCGTGCACCGTCGTCACGATCATCGTGGCGTCGCTGGCTGGCTACGCGCTCGCCCGGCTGCACATCCGGGGGGCGGGGGCCATCCTGGGGTTCATCCTGCTGGCCGGATTCTTCCCGGTGCTGGCGATGATCGGGCCGCTGTTCCTGCTGCTGCGGCACCTCAACTTCCTCGACAACATCTACCCGCTGATCGTCGTCTACCTGGTGTACACGCTGCCCATCTCGACCTGGCTGCTCAAGAACTTCTTCGAGCAGATCCCGATCGAACTCGAGGAGGCGGCACTGGTCGACGGTGCCACGCGGCTGCAGACGCTGCGGAAGGTCGTTGTCCCGGTGGCCCTGCCCGGGGTGTTCACCGCCGGGATCCTGTCGTTCATCCTGGCCTGGAACGACTTCGCCTTCGCGGTATCGTTCCTGCGCAACACCCCCCATTTCACCGCGCCGCTCGACATCGTCACCCTCGGCCAGAGCGCCTTCCAGGTCTTCTACAACCGGATCGACGCCGCCGTCGTCATCATCACGATCCCCATCGCCGTCCTGGTGCTGATCGCCCAGCGGCGCATCATTTCCGGATTGACCGCGGGGTCGTTCCGGTGAGGCCTCCGGCGCCCCCACGTAACGGCCCGCAAGGGAGGCTCGCATGGCAACGGTGACAGTGGAGCGCGTCTCGAAGGTCTATCCCAATGGCCTGAAAGCGGTGTCTGAGCTCAGCCTGGAGATGGAAGACGGCGAGTTCCTCGTCCTCGTCGGCCCGTCCGGCTGCGGGAAGACGACCGCCCTGCGGATGGTCGCCGGCCTGGAGGACATCACGGAGGGCACGATCCGCATCGGGGACCGGGTCGTGAACGACCTCACGCCTCAGGACCGTGACATCGCCATGGTGTTCCAGAACTACGCCCTCTATCCGCACATGACCGTCGCCGAGAACATCGGCTTCTCGCTCAAGCTGCACCACACGCCGAAGGCCGAGGTAGCCCAGCGGGTGGGTGAGGTGGCCAAGATCCTCGGCTTGGAGGAACACCTTTCCCGCAAGCCCGCCCAGCTCTCCGGCGGCCAGCGCCAGCGGGTGGCGATGGGACGGGCGATCGTGCGCCAGCCGGCGGTATTCCTGATGGACGAGCCGTTGTCCAACCTCGACGCCAAGCTGCGGGTGCAGATGCGGGCCGAGGTCGCCCGGCTCCAGCGCCGGCTGAACGTGTCGACGCTGTACGTCACGCACGACCAGACCGAGGCGATGACCATGGGCGACCGGGTGGCCGTCCTGAAGGACGGGGTGCTCCAGCAGCTCGGGCAGCCCCAGCAGATCTACACCCACCCGGCGAACCTGTTCGTCGCCGGGTTCATCGGGTCGCCGGCGATGAACATCTACGAGGCGGCGCTGTCGGAGAGCGGGGACGAGATCAAACTCGGGAGCCAGTCCCTCACGCTGCCGCCGTCGTGGGCCACGTCCGAGCCGCTGGCCGCCTACCGGGGCAAGAAGGTCGTCGCTGGCATCCGGCCCGAGGATCTCCCCGACGCCGCCCAGCCCGGCCGGCCGGCGGGCGGCCAGCAGCTGGTTGGCCAGGTGGAGCTGGTCGAGGAGCTGGGATCGGAGAAGTTCGTGCACTTCCGCATCGACGCCGCCCGGGTCCATGCCCACGCCGCCGCCCCCGCCGAGGATATGGGGGCGCTCGCCCAGGGCGAGATCGGCGCGGCGGTGCTGAGCGAGGGCGTGGCACGAGTGGCGCCCTCGAGCACGGTCAAAGCCGGGGACCAGGCCTCGTTCATCCTCGACGTCGAGCGGCTGTACCTGTTCGACGAGGACACCACCGAAGCGATCCGGGGGCCCGGGGCGCTGAGCCCTGGGCGAGGTTTGAAGCCTGACCCACACGCTGCGTAGCTGCGGCTAGTAAGTTTTTCCCGGGTCGCCGAGTCACCGAAATCCGACGATCCGAT
>DAIQBQ010000404.1:0-2232 GCA_036781065.1 Actinomycetota bacterium | reverse complement strand
CCGCATCGCCGCTCGATCCGGTCCCCGGCCACGGCTGCGACGAGCTGGTCCCCGCCCATGCCCATGTGCCGGTGCAGCCGCCAGAGCCGGAGGACCACGCCGTTGTCCCGGAACGCCCGGTACCAGGCCAGGGCGTGGTGGTAGTTCGTGTCCACCAGCGTCCCGTCGACATCGAGCACGATGGTGCCGGGAGGACCAGCCCAACGGCCGGTCACGGTTGCCTGCGCCGGATCACGGATGCCGCCGGCACGTCAGCGCGCTTTGCCGTGGTGAGCGAACTCCCGCCAGCTGGCCTCGCTCACTTCGACGTCGAACTTCTTCGCCGCCGCCAGGATCCGCTTCCAGGCCCGGTCTCGCTCGCCGTCGCTGACGCCCTCGACCTGATTGAACCGGGCAATAGCGTTGCGCACGTGCGACCCATCGGTCAGCGGCTCTTTCCGCTTGCTCGGGAAGGCGAAGCGATCGTCGTTCAGCCGGTTCTGCTCGGCGGTGCTCATCCCCTGGGACTGCTTGGGGATCTTCGCCCCGTGGGCGCGCTTGGCTTGCACCTCCCGAGCCTTCTCCAGGTTCTGGCGGGCGGCTTCCTTCTGCTTGGCTGTGGACACAATGTCACCTCCCTTGTGGTCGACTCGTTGCGTCGCGGGGTTACCCAGGCCTCCCGGGAGCTACACCTGGCGGCCCGAGCCGGTTCGGCCGTTTCGAGGCCTGGCGGACGGGTAGGGCCCAAATATGGGCAACAGGCCCGTTGGCGCCAGTGCAGAGACGCATGCAATGAAGATCCCTATGCCATGCAGGGAGGACTGTGATGACCGATTCCCGACGCAATTACCAGGAGCAGAACGAGCAGCTCGAGGGTCACGGGATCGTGTCCGGCCCGGAGCCGTCGACCGAGGAAATCCAGCAGCGCTTCGACCGGGCCTACGGCCAGGTGCGGACCGGTAGGCATGAGTCCGAGGACGAGGCCTAGCAAACCTCGCTAAGCGTCCCCTGCTGCCAACGGGCCGGCTGGCGCAGTGCGCCGAGACCCAGGTAAACCGCGAGTTTGCGCACGCTGGCTCCGGGTATTTCCGAAACGTGGTCACCAACCATTGATCCGGCACCACCACGCCAACTCCGCACGACCAAGGGGATTTGCCATGAAGAAAATCGCCGCCGAATTGCTGGTCGAGCGGCTGATCGATTGGGGCGTGGACACCATCTTCGGGCTGCCCGGCGATGGCATCAACGGGATCATGGAGGCCCTGCGGCGCAGCGGGGACCGCATCCGTTTTGTGCTGGTCCACCACGAGGAGGGGGCGGCCTTCATGGCGACCGGCCATGCCAAGGCAACGGGCCGGCTCGGCGTCTGCCTGGCCACCTCGGGCCCCGGCAGGATCCACCTGCTGAACGGGCTGTACGACGCCAAGCTCGACCACCAGCCGGTGCTGGCATTAACCGGCATGCAGGAGACGCAGCTGCTGGGGACCGGCTACCAGCAGGAGGTACACCTCGAGAAGCTGTACCAGGACGTCGCCTCCTACGACGTGATGATCCATACCCCGGCCCAGATCCCGACCCTGGTCGACCTGGCGGTGCGCAACTGCCTGGCCAACCGCACGGTGTCGCACATCACCTTCCCGAACGACGTCCAGATCGCCGACGCCGAGACGCCGCCGCCCGGAGGACCCGCCCCCGCCCGGGCGCCGGCCTCGGCGCCGGTGTTCATCCCGGCCCCCGGCGTCCCCCGGGAAGCCGACCTGGCCCGCGCCGCCGAGGTGCTGAACGCCGGCGAGAAGGTGGCGATCCTGGCCGGCGCCGGGGCGCTCGGAGCCGCTGCCGAGCTGCGCCGGGTGGCGTCCACGCTCCGCGCCCCGATCGTGAAGACACTGTCGGGCAAGGGCTGCTTCCCCGACGACGACCCGCTGGCGGTGGGCGGCATCGGGCTGCTGGGCACCCGCCCCGGTGAGGCGTCGATGGAGCTCTGCGACACCCTGTTCATGGTCGGGACCAACTTCCCGTACACAAAGCACCTGCCCTCCGGCGCCCGCACCGTCCAGGTCGACATCAGCGCCTTCCGCGTCGGCAACCGGATGCCCACCGAGGTGCCGCTGGTGGGCGACGCCGGCGAGACGCTGGCCGCCCTGGCACCCATGCTCAAGAGCCGCACCAGGTCCCGTTTCCTGGAGGATCGCCAGGGGGAGATGCGCAAGTGGCGGGAGAAGATGGATGTCCAGGCCGACCCCCGCCGCAGGC
>DAIQBQ010000403.1:0-2297 GCA_036781065.1 Actinomycetota bacterium | reverse complement strand
GCCGCCGCGCCGCCGACGACAAGCCACGGGTAGAGCACCGCAAGGCGCCTGTGAGCCATATCTAACCGGCAACTCCGCTGCGAAGCACCGTCGTCACTCGGGCCGGGCGGCCACGGGTGGGGTACCACCCGAGAACGATTGTCCTTCCTCCGCTTGCGCGCTGTCCAGGATGCGGCCGATTCACCCCCCGAAAGGCGTGCCCGGCTCCCCCTGATCCCCCCGCGCAAATCCCCCCCGCGGGGCGGGAGAGTTCCCTCGCGCGGGGGATGGAGTGCGGCCTGGCAGCCGTCATCATTACGTCATTGGCTGTGGGGCGTGCCCGGGCGGTACGTTCAGCTCCGCAGCCGGGACACGAATAAACCGCATACGCGGATGGAGGTTTCGAAATGGCAGCCATGGTCAAGAAATACGGTCCGAAGGTGGTTGGTCTTGCAACGCTTGCCGGTCTGTTCCTCGCCGCCGGCGGGAGTGTCAACGTCCGGTAGATCGCTCGGCACTGTGGCCGGGGGCGGCCGCAGTTTCGAGCCATCTCTCGCAGCCGAGTTTCAAGGAAAGTAGTCAAGGCTGGTGTTTGTAAGGTTGGGAGAAGTCGGAAGGAGCGGTGACGAGTGGCCGCCCGGGGAATCCATGGCGGTAACCCCCCGGCTGCTGCGGGAAGTCACGGGTGGCTGCCGTCACCGCTCCTTGCGGCTTCTCCTGTAGCACAGCGTCCAGCAGCCCAGTCTGGTACGCGGCCCAGCTGCGCTGGCGACGTCGCCGCTCAACGAGGTTCCAGCCAGCGCAGGTGACGAGGGCGCCCGATCCCCCCTTATCGGGCGCTTCCTCGCGTCCAGACCCGGGCGCCGGGGCAGTTGCGATACCGTTTGGGCACGATGTCTTCACCGCCGGACGCAAGTGGTCCCGCCGCGCACCAGGGCGCGCCGGAACCCGGCCGCTATGAGCCGCAGCGCTTCGAGGAGCGTTGGGTCGAGGTGTGGGCCGGGGAGGGCTTGAACCGGGCACCGGCCAACCCGGACCCAGCCAAGCGCCGGTACGTCCTGGAGATGTTCCCGTACCCATCGGGCGACATGCACATGGGCCACGTCGAGAACTACTCGATCGCCGACGCGATCGCCCGGCAGTGGCGGATGAAGGGCCACGACGTCCTTCACCCCATGGGCTACGACGCCTTCGGCCTCCCCGCCGAGAATGCCGCCATCCGCCGGGGCGTCCACCCCAAGGACTGGACCTTCGCCAACATCGACCGGATGCGCAGGTCGCAGAAGCGGCTCGGCTTCTCCTACGACTGGGACCGGGAGCTGATCAGCGCCACCCCCGAGTACTACCGCTGGAACCAGTGGATCTTCTTGAAGCTCATGGAGCGGGGTCTGGCCTACCGGCGAACCGCGCCGGTCAATTGGTGCCCGGTCGACAAGACCGTGCTGGCCAACGAGCAGATCTCGGCCGGCGTGTGCTGGCGGTGCGGTTCGGTCCCCGAGGTCAGGGACCTGGCCCAATGGTTTCTCAAGATCACCAACTATGCCGACCGCCTGATCGACGACATGGCGATCCTCGACTGGTCCGACCAGGTCCTGACCCAGCAGCGGAACTGGATCGGCCGCAGCCGGGGGGCCGAGGTGTCCTTCGAGGTCCGGCCCACCTCCGGCGACGTCCCCGCCCGCAGCTACCCGGTGTTCACCACCCGTCCGGACACGCTGTGGGGGGCGACCTTCTTCGTCCTCGCCCCGGAGCACGCGTTCGCCTCCGAGCTGGTCGCCGGCACCGAGCTGGAGGCGCCGTACGCCGCCTACCTGGAGAAGGTGCGCCGCCAGACCGAGGTCGAGCGGGTGTCCTCGGAACGGGTGCGGAAGGGGTTCCGGCTGCCGGCGGTCGCCCGCAACCCGGTCAACGGGGAGGACATCGAGGTGTGGGCGGCCGACTACGTCCTGACCCACTACGGCACCGGGGCGATCATGGCTGTCCCCGCCCACGACCAGCGCGACTTCGAGTTCGCCCGCCAGTACGGCATCGATATCCGGGTGGTGATCCAGCCGGCGGGGGCTGCACCGCTGGACGCGGCGACGATGACCGAGGCTTCCGCCGGGCCCGGGACCCTGGTGAACTCCGGCACGTTCTCCGGGACGCCGGTCGTGCCGGCCACCGGAGAGGGCATCGACAAGGTGATCGCCTGGCTGGAGGAGACCGGCAAGGGGAAGGCAGCGGTCAACTACCGGCTGCGCGACTGGCTGGTGTCCCGCCAGCGCTACTGGGGCACGCCGATCCCGATCATCTACTGCGACGCCTGCGGCGAGGTCCCG
>DAIQBQ010000402.1:0-2298 GCA_036781065.1 Actinomycetota bacterium | reverse complement strand
CCCGCTACGTGTTCTCCGGGCCGGGCAGCCCGACCTACGCCCTGCGCCAGTGGCAGGGCGGGCCGCTCCCGGGCCTCCTCATGACCAAGCTTCGCGATGGCGGTGCCGTCACCTTCGCCAGCGCCGCCGCCCTCGCCCTCGGAGTGGTCACCGTCCCGGTCTACGAGATCTACAAGGCGGGCGAGGCACCGCACTGGCTGGAGGGCCTGGACGTGCTCGCCGAGGCCGGTCTGCGGGCGGCGGTGATCCCCCACTACAACAACACCGAGGGCGGCAACCACGACACCCGCTACTGCTACCTCGGGGAGCGCCGGCTCTCGGCGATGGAGGCGCAGCTCCCCAACGGCGCCTTCGTGCTGGGCGTCGATGAGCACACCGGCCTCGTGCTCGACCTGGGGGAAGGCACGGCGACCGTGGTCGGGCTCGGGGTGGTGACGGTGCGGGCCAAGGGCAGGTCCGCCGAGCTCCCGGCCGGCACCGTGGTGCCGATCCCAGACCTCCCCGCCACGGCCGAAGCGCTGGCCGCCGGGTGCGGTGAGGATGAGACGGGCACGATCATCGGCGGGCAGGTCCGGAGCCCCTCTGAGGGCACGGGAGTCACTCCCCACGACGAGCCGTCGCTCCTGGCCGGGGTGCACACGGAGGAGCAGGCCTTCGCCGCCGCGCTGTCCGCCGGCGACACCCAGGGGGCGGTGCGAGCAATCATCGCGTTGGACGACCAGCTGGTCGCCTGGTCGGCCGACACCCTCGAGTCCGGGGAAGCCGACCGGGCCCGCGCAGCTATGCACGCAATGGTGGTCTCGCTGGGAAAGATCGCCGAAGCCGGGGCACGGGACCCCCGTGAGGTCGTCGGGCCGTTTGTCGAGGCGCTCCTGGAGCAGCGCGCCCGGGCCCGGTCGGGAGGCCGGTTCGACGAGGCCGACGCCATCCGGGAGCGGCTGGCGACGTTGGGGATCGAGGTCCGGGACACGCCGGACGGCAGCGAATGGCTGCTGCAGTAAGCCTCTGCACCTTCTTTGTAACGTGAGGGATCACATACGCCCTTCACATTACAAAAAACGATGTCTAGCCTCTCCTGGCATGGGCTAGGGGGCGGCCAAGACGATGGGGGGCAAGACCGGTCGGGAGCAGCTGCTGCCCGGCTGCGGGGCGCCAGCGCGCCGAGGCGCGCTCGGCCCTCGGCGGCGTCGGCTGCGACGAAGAACTAAGAATGCCCGTGCCCGCGGAACCGCCCTGGCGGCGGCGCCGTCCAAGCGGGCATGCTGGCCAAATTTTGGGCGCTGGGAGCCGTCGTCGCGCTGGTCATTGTGCTTGGGGCGCTCACGCCGATCTTCGATGGAACGCTGCTGGCAAGAGCGGCCGCCGAGGGCGGGCCGGTGATCCCGCCCGGGCGAACCGCCTGCCCACCGTGCTACCAGCCACGGGCGACAATCCGCGTGCGGCTCGTGTCGCCGGATGGCCCGCTGATCACCGAGGTGAAGGCCGACAACGGCGGGCGGGCGCGGATCAGGCTCGTGCCCGGCGTATACGACGTCAGCTGGCATGTGAGCGCGCGGGGTTGCCACACCACGACGGTCGTGCTCCCCTGGCGGGCGACCTCGGCCACGCCGGCCTGCCAGATCCCGTAACCGCCGGGAACTCCTCACTTGTTGCCATTGAGTCGGCGGCGCTGTCGCCATTCCCCACTTCAGCGTGACCTCGGGCGGTAGCCGAACTGCCAGATCCCGGGCCGCCTGACGGCACGGCGCTAGGCTGGTTACCGGACGCCCTCGACGATCGGAGACCTCAATGGCGACGCAGGCGCTTACCGCGGACACGTTCTGGGACACCGTCAACGGCAACGACATCGTGCTGGTCGACTTCTGGGCGTCCTGGTGCGGCCCGTGCATGCGCTTCGGCCCGGTCTTCGAACAGGCGTCGGAGCAGAACCCCGACATCGTGTTCGGCAAGGTCGACACCGAGGCCGAGCAGGTGCTGGCGGCTTCGGCAGGCATCCGCTCGATCCCAACACTGTTCGCCTTCCGCGGCGGGATCCTGCTCCTGAACCAGGCAGGTGCCCTGCCCGGGCAGGTTCTCGACCAGCTGATCGGCAAGATCCGGGAGCTCGACATGGACGACGTGCGGGCGCAGGTCGAGGCCAAAAAGGTCCAGGCGGCGCAGCCCGAGAGCTAGCGGCTAGCTCCGCTAGGCGTCAAGCATCTGCACGGACGAGTCAAATTTCAGGCCGCAAGGCCGGTGTCGACGACGAGCTCGTGGAGGGCCCGATCGAGGCCCCGCCAGGCCCGCGCCACCGGGGCT
>DAIQBQ010000401.1:0-2309 GCA_036781065.1 Actinomycetota bacterium | reverse complement strand
CCGCTGGTTCGACGGGCAGCTCACCGTCGCGGGGGCGGTGGTGGGCGGGGTGGGGGCGGCCGAGTCGGCTGGGGAGCCGCTCGACGGCGAGCCGGCGGCCTTGCCGGTCTTGGCCGAGGAGGTGGCAGCCGGCGGCATTCCTTTGGCCGGCGCCGGAGCCAGCGCGAGGGTGTCAGCCGCCAGGCTGTGACCCGATGACAGGGCGGCCGGAGCGCTCACTGCGGCCTGGCCAGCCGCACCGGCACTGCCGGCCACGATCGCGGCGTCATTGCCCGCAGCACCGGCCGCGGTGCCCGGTGGCTGCACCGGCACCGCACTGGCCGCCGCTGCCGGGACCAGTAGCGGGTCGGGGATCGACGTTGCGGTGGTGACGGCGACTGCCGCCGAACCAGCGCCCAGACACCCCACGATGATGGTTACGAGAAGCTTGTGCTGGACGGCAAGAGCGAGGGCTCTGGTGATCATGGGGGTTCCTTTTCGGGCTGGGGGTCCGGATCAAGGCTTGCTGTGGGGTGTATCGGGGCGCCTGCGCACGGCGATTAGAGCGACAGCCGGATATACGGCAAAGTTGGTCCGATGGGGCCAGTGGCGATGGCCCGGCGGTACCAGCCCGGCTCCCCCCAACGGCGGAGCAGCCTGGCCGCCGGTAGGATCGGTGCCCGGCGCGGGCAGACCCTGGAGCAGGTGATCATGGACCGTAGGTCAGGCGAATCGGTGGTGTGGCAGTCGGCGCGGCGGGCGACGGCCCAGCCCCCGATCGGGGTGGCCCCCGGGCGGCGGCTGCCCCTGCACCGGAGGCGGCGCAGGACGCGGGTCAAGGTCCCCGAGGTCACCATCTGGTTCTGGGTCGCCAAGCTGGCGACGACGGCGATGGGCGAGGCCACCTCCGACTTCCTCGCCCACAAGTTCGGGCCGATCGTGGCCGGATCGGTCGGAGCGCTGGTGTTCGCCGGGGCGATCTGCCTGCAGTTCTGGGTGCGCCGCTACGTCACCTGGGTGTACTGGCTGGCGGTCGCCATGGTGGCGGTGTTCGGCACGATGGCCGCCGACGGCCTGCACATCGAACTGCACATCCCGTACGCGGTGACGACGACGATGTACATCATCGGCCTGGCCGCAGTGTTCGCTGTTTGGTACTGGAGTGAGCAGACGCTCGATATCCACAGCATCAACAATCCCCGCCGGGAGTTCTTCTACTGGGCAACGGTGCTGGCGACCTTCGCCCTGGGGACCGCCGCCGGCGACCTGACCGCGGTCACGCTGCACCTTGGCTACTTTTCCTCGGTCCTGCTGTTCGCCCTCCTGATCCTGATCCCGGCGGTCGCCTACCGGTGGTTGGGGATGAACGAGGTCTTCGCCTTCTGGTTCGCCTATGTGCTCACCCGGCCGCTGGGAGCGTCGGTCGCCGACTGGGTGGGCTTCGCGCATTCCCGGGGCGGCCTCGGCCTGGGCTCGGGAACCTTCGCCTGGCTGCTGACCTTCGCCATCGTCGTCGTTGTCGCCTATATCGGGAGGTCCGGCAAGGACCGCCAGCGCAGCCCGGCGCCGGCGGGCTGACCGGGAAACGGTTGGTTTGCCAAAAAGAAGGGGGAACATTGTTCCTGCTCATGAGATCGGCCCCGATGAGGCTGTCCCGCTGAGCGCGTGATGGCGAAGCGTACGACAGCCCCCACAGTGCGCGCCTTCCCGGCGCGCGCCACGTCGCTGGCGTCCATCCGGCGATTCATCGAGCAGCGGGCCGCCGAGATCGGTGTGCCCCGGTCCCGGCGGCAGGACATCGTGCTCGCGGTCACCGAGGGGTGCTCCAACGCCATCCGGCATACGACGACCGCCGAGGTCACCGTCTCCTGGGAGGCGGACTCCGGCCTGATCGTCGTGTACATCGCAGACGACGGCATCTTCCGGAGACCGTCGCCGCCTCCGGCGGGGATCGGCGGCTTCGGCATCCCGCTCATGCGCGCCCTGGCCGACGAGCTGGCGATCCGTGAGGGCACCCAGCGCCGGCCCGGCACGATCGTGCGCCTGACCTGGCGGCTTGGTGAGCCCCGGCTTCCCCCGGCCGGCGGTGCCCCGGCGGGCCAAAAGGACGGGGAGGCTCCCCGGACCACGCGCCGGCCGGCCGAGCGCCCGGCTGAGCGGCGCCCGGCTGCCCACGCGCCGGCCGCTGCCACCCAGATGGCGCTGGCGAAAATCGCCGCCAGGATCTGCGCGTCCGTGCCACCGGCGCCGACGACAATCGCCGCGAGTGTTCCGTTCTGCGGCGGCGTGACGATCGCGAAGCTCAACGCCTGACCGTCCTGGTCCGTCGC
>DAIQBQ010000400.1:0-2349 GCA_036781065.1 Actinomycetota bacterium | reverse complement strand
TCGGTCGTGGGCGACATCGTCGGCCTGGCCCGCAACCTGGTCACCGCCAGCCGCGGCGTCGGCTGCACCTGCTACCACCAGGACGCCCGCATCCGGCCGATGGACGAGACCTCGTCGGAGTACTACATCCTGCTGGAGGTCGAGGACCAGCCGGGGGTGCTGGCCCAGGTCGCCCAGACCTTTGCCGACCACGGCGTCAGCATCAACAGCGTGTGGCAGCAGGGCTTCGGCGCCGAGGCCCGGCTGGTGATGGTCACCCACCGGGCGCGGGAGGCGAACTTCCAGGCGCTGCTCGGGGCGCTGCGCAAGCTGCCCGTGGTCGAGGACGTCGCCTCGGCGATGCGGGTCATCGCCGACGCGGAGTAGGGCTCCATGGGGCTGTGGCGGGGGGTGATCGAGGAGTACCGCTCCCGGCTCCCGGTTTCCGACACCACACCGGTCGTGACGCTGCAGGAGGGCGACACCCCGCTGCTCAGGGCGCACCGCCTGTCGCAGCTCACCGGCCTGGAGGTCTACCTGAAGTTCGAGGGGGCGAATCCGACCGGTTCATTCAAGGACCGGGGCATGACCCTGGCGGTGTCCAAGGCGGTCGAGAGTGGGGCCAAGGCGATCGTCTGCGCCTCCACCGGCAATACCTCGGCCTCGGCCGCTGCCTACGCCACCCGGGCCGGCCTGGTGTGTGCCGTGCTGATCCCGAGCGGCAAGATCGCCCCGGGCAAGCTTGCCCAGGCGCTGGTGCACGGGGCGAAGGTCATCGAGATCGACGGCAACTTCGACCAGGCGCTGGAGATCACCCGCAAGCTCGAGTCCTCCTACCCGATCACGCTGGTGAACTCGGTGAACCCGTACCGGATCGAGGGCCAGAAGACCGGTGCCTTCGAGGTCTGCGACGCCCTCCGCCGGGCGCCCGACCTGCACCTGATCCCGGTGGGCAACGCCGGCAACATCACCGCCTACTGGCGCGGCTACCGCGAGTACCACGCCGAGGGCAGGATCGACCGGCTGCCCAGGATGTTCGGCTTCCAGGCGGCGGGGGCGTCGCCAATCGTCAGGGGCCACCCGGTCGACGACCCGCGCACGATTGCCACCGCGATCCGCATCGGCAACCCGGCCTCGTGGGAGGGGGCGCTGGCCGCGGCGGCCGGCTCCGGCGGGGCGATCGGCTCGGTCCGGGACAAGGACATCCTCGACGCCTACCGGATGGTCGCCCGTGAGGAGGGCCTGTTCTGCGAGCTGGCCTCGGCAGCCTCGGTGGCCGGGCTGTTGCAGCTGCGCGCTGCCGGCTCGCTCCCCGCCGAAGGGGTGGCGGTGTGCGTGTTGACCGGCAACGGCCTGAAGGACCCGGACTGGGCGATCATGGGGGCACCACCGCCGCGGCGGGTGCGCCCTTCTATCGACGAGGTCGCCCAGGCGATCGGCTTCTGATGGCGTCCGACCCCCCTTCCGGGAGCGACGCCATCCTGGTCACCGTCCCGGCCACCGTCGCCAATCTCGGCCCCGGCTTCGACTGCCTCGGCGTCGCCATCGGGACCCACCTGGAGCTGACCGTCACCCGCTCCGAGCGCCCAGAGATAGCCGGGGGCGACCCGGCGATCGAGCTCGAGGAGGACCTGACCTACCGGGCCTACACCGGGGCGTTCGCCGCCGCCGGCGAGCCGGCCCCGCCGGTACGGGTCGAGGTCGTCGCTTCCTACCCGCCGGCGCGGGGGCTGGGGGCCAGCGCCTCGGCGATCGTCGCCGGGCTGGTCGCCGCCCGGGCGATCGGGAGCCTGGAGCTGCCGGACCGCGAGCTGGCCCAGCTGGCAGTGCGGCTGGAGGGCCATGCCGATAACGTGCTCCCGGCGTTGTTCGGGGGCCTGGTGCTGGCCTCGGCCGACGGCTGGCTGCGGTTTACCCCGACCCCGGCGGTCGCCCCGCTGGTATGCGTCGCCCGCGACCCGTTCCGGACCGCGGACGCCCGCCGGGCGCTTCCCGACCAGGTCGCCCGAGCCGACGCGGTGGCCAACGCCGCCGCCACCGCCGCCCTGGTGGCGGTGCTGACCGGGACCGAGTCGCCCGAGATGCTGATGATGGCCACGCTCGACCGGCTCCACGAGCCCTACCGGCTGCCGCTGATGCCGGAGACGCTGGCGCTGTACCGCGGCCTCCGCGAGGACGGCGTCGCCGCCGCGCTGAGTGGGGCGGGGCCGTCGATCGTGGCGCTGGTCGACGGCGGCGACGTGGACGCGTCGCGGGCGGTGGTCCAGCGCCACCTCCCGGCCGGCTGGCACGTGCTGGCGCCGGGCTGGGACCTGCTGGGGGCTAGTGGTGTGTCCCGAAAATGAGGCGACACCGAGAGCGGTCCTGCGC
>DAIQBQ010000399.1:0-2375 GCA_036781065.1 Actinomycetota bacterium | reverse complement strand
AGCCTGCTCAACCGGCTGGTGTCGCACAAGGTGGCGATCGTGTCGGACAAGCCGCAGACCACCCGCCACGCGGTGCGGGGCATCCTGACCCGGCCCGACGCCCAGATCGTCTTCGTCGACACCCCCGGGCTGCACCGGCCGGGCAACGCCCTCGGCCGCCGTCTGAACGACATCGCCACCGAGGCGCTGACCGACGTCGACGCCGTCGTCTTCGTCCTCGACGCTTCGGCGGCGATCGGCGCCGGCGACGGGTACATCGCCCGGGCGCTGGCGGCCGCGGCGGTGCCGGTCATCTGCGTCATCACCAAGGCCGACCTGGTATTGCCGCCGAAGCTGCTCGCTCAGATCGACGCCGCACGGAAGCTGGGGCGCTGGGTCGAGGTACTGACCACCTCGTCAGTCCGGGGCACCGGCTTCGGCGACCTGGTGACCGAGCTCCTCCGGCTGCTCCCGGAGGGGCCGCGCTACTACCCGCCGGAATCGCCCAGCGACCAGTCGCCCGAGCTGGCCGCCGCCGAGCTGATCCGGGAGAAGCTGCTCGGGCTGCTGGCCGAGGAGGTGCCGCACTCGGTGGCCGTGGTGGTCGACGAGATCGAGCCTCCGGGCGGCTCCGGGGACGGGGCCACCCGGGTCGCCGCCTCGATCTACGTCGAGCGGGATTCGCAGAAGGGGATCGTCATCGGCAAGGGCGGGGCGATGCTACGCGAGGTCGGCACCCGGGCGCGTCCGGATATCGAGGCGCTCCTCGGCGCCCACGTGTTCCTCGACCTGCGGGTGCGGGTCGAGCCGGCCTGGCCCCGCCGCGAGCGGGCGCTGGACCGGTTCGGCTACTGATGTGAGTAGGATATACTACCAATATGAGTAAACGACTCCAGGTGGTGGTTTCTGACGAGGAGCTGCTCCGGTACCAGCGGGCGGCAACCGCGACCGGCCTCACACTGTCCGAGTGGGTCCGGCTGTCGCTCCGCGGCGCCGAACAGCAGGTGGCAGCCGGAGCCATCGAGGACAAGATCGCTGCGGTCCGGAACGCCGTCCGCTACTCGTTTCCCGCCCCGGACATCGATCAAATGCTCCGCGAGACGGAATTGGGAGCTCTCGGCGAACCGCCGGCGTGATCTTCGTCGATGCCAACGTGCCGATGTACCTCATCGGCGCCGAGCATCCGCACAAGACCGACGCCCAGCGCTTGGTGGAACGACTGGTCAGCCAACGCCAGCGTCTCGTGACCGACGCCGAAGTCTTTCAGGAACTCCTGCATCGCTACACCTTCATCCGCCGGCGCGAGGCGATCCAGCCGGCGTTCGACACGCTGAAGGGGATCGTCGACGAGGTGTTTGGTGTGGAGGAGGCAGACGTATTCGGGGCCAAAACGCTGGTGAATGACGTCCCCGCGTTGTCTTCGCGGGACGCCCTCCACATCTCGCTGATGCGCAGGCGGAACTGCACCGTGATCCTGAGCTTCGACCGAGGGTTCGACCAAGTCCCCGGCATCCGCCGATATGCGGCAAACGAACTGGCCCCTTGAGCGGCCCTGTGTGAATCCGGGGTGTCCGGCGGTGCACCCCCTATATTCGACCGGTGCTCTACAAGGACGAGGCGGTGGTGCTGCGCTCGATGCGTCTCGGCGAGGCCGACCGCATCGTCACCTTCGCCGGGCGCGGCCACGGCAAGATCCGGGCGGTGGCCAAGGGGATACGCAAGACCAAGAGCCGCTTCGGCGGGCGGCTGGAGCCGTTCACCCAGGTCTCGCTGGTGCTGTGGCACGGCCGCTCCGACCTCGACATCGTCACCCAGGTGGAGGCGGTCGAGGTGTTCCGGGAGGTGCGGGAGGACCTGGACCGGTTCGCCCTTGGCCAGGTCATGCTGGAGGCGGTCGACCGGGTGGTGCAGGAGAAGGAGGCGTCACCCCGGGTGTTCACGCTGCTCGTCGACGGCCTCAGCGGGCTCGCCGTCAGCGGCTCGCCGCTGGTGCTGGCGTGGTTCCTGCTGCAGCTGGCCGGGGTGGCCGGCTTCGCCCCGTCGTTGGACGCCTGCACCGAGTGCGGCGGCCGGGCGACCTGGTTCTCGCCGGGCCAGGGCGGCGCGGTGTGCGGGGCGTGCCGGATGCCCGGTTCGGTCGAGGTCGCCCCGGGGGTGCTGGCGCTCCTGAACGACCTGGCCGTCGAGGGGGCCTGGATGCGCACCGACCCGCAGGTCGCCGCCACCGCTGGCCGCCTGGCCCGCTCCTACGCCGAGTACCACCTGGAGCGCCGGCTCCGGGCGGCGACCGCCGGCGAAGCCCTGAGCCGGGGGGCCTAGACTTAGCCTCTTGGTCTTTTGTGTGTAAAAACCGCGCATATATGAACGTTTTTACACACAAAAGCGTGGCGAGGGGT
>DAIQBQ010000398.1:0-2410 GCA_036781065.1 Actinomycetota bacterium | reverse complement strand
GCCCGTCTCGAACGGGGCCACTACCGGGAGGCGATCCTGACGCCGGCCCAGGTTCTCAAGCTCTAGCCAGCGATCCGGTGTTTTGTGGATCATGGGCCCTCATTATTGTGTACAGCGATCCACAAAACTGGCCCCTCGCCGTTCCAAGTGGTTTTGAGCCCGCTTAATCCGCCCGATGTAGCTAGCAGGGACCTCGAGGTCCCAGCTGGTGGGCCGTGAGATAGGCTCGGTATATCTCTTCCAAAAGATGGAGGACCCGATGCCTGATAGCCCGTTCAAGAACGCCCCAGACGACAAGGACGCCCCGATGAGCCTCGGCCGGCGGTTGGGGGTCGCCCCGGAGCCGGGGGCGCAGCCGGGAACGCAGCCGGCCCACGGCATCCCGCGCAACGCCGCCGAGCAGAGCTTCTTCGGCCCCAACATGCTGGGTGACTCGCGGGCCAACATCGAGCTCGACTACTTCAAGCTGCCGGTGTCGATCGCGGTGATCACCTGGGGTGCGCTGGCCTGGGACCCGGGCAACCTGCCGCTGGTCTGCGACGACCACGAGCACCCCGAGGACGCCTGGCAGGAAGGTGGCCCCGAGCTGCCCATCGAGTTCTCCCGGGTGGCGGTCGACTGCCGGCTGATCCCGGTGATCGACCCGGAACACGGCGTGCCGGTCCCGACAATGTTTGCCCGCAGCCGGCGCAACGACCTGGACGCCGCCATCACCGACCTCATGCGCCGGGAGGGCAGCACCAACCCCAAGCGGATCGGCTTCGTCGACGTCAAAGAGAACCGCCACCGGGCCAAGCTCTACCAGCAGATGGCCGAGCCGGTGAAGGAATGGGCTCGGGAGCACCAGGTCGACTGTGTGATCTGGGCGGAGCTGCCGTCCAACTTCAAGGACCACACCGGCCGCGACTTCTCTGTCGACAACGCGGTCACCTACCTGGCCGACCTGCCCAAGGACCTGAAGGAGCAGGCGAAGGAGTACATGGACCGCAACCCGGCATGCGTCGACACCCCGTTGCGGGCCAAGCTCCGGGAGGAGGGCTGGCCCGAGGCAGCGCCGCGCTGGCAGCGACGCTACTGAGCCGGCAGCTACGCCAGCGACTGGAAGGCGGCGGCCCCGGCCGCCCAGGTCTGGTCCAGGTCGGAGCCCTCGGGGTACCGGCCGTCGATCTCCAGGATCACCATGCCATGGGCGAACGACCACAGCGCCTGGGCGCGGAACGGGTCGCCAGTGACCAGGAAGAACGGCTCGCCGGCCCACTCCTCGAGCCCGGGGGTGAGCAGGTTCCGAGGCAGCGGGCCGGAGGTCGCCAACCGGTACAGGTTCGGGTGGGCCGTGCTGCGGTCCCGGTAGACCGCCAATAGCCGGGCGACCGCCTCCCCCGGCGGGCCAGGCTCGCCGACGGCGGCGTGGAGGTGGCTCCCGATCAGTTCGAGGCCGGACTCGATCATCGCCAGCTCGATCGCCTGCTTGTTCGGGAAGTGCCTGTACAGCGACGGCGCCCGGATGCCGAGCACCTCCGCCACCCGGCGCATCGTCACCGCCTCCGCCCCCTCGGCCTCAAGCAGATCCAGGGCGACCTGGACGACCTGCTCCGCCCGTGGGCCGAGCTGGCGGCGAGCCGGGGAGGTCCTCACCGGGCGGCCGGGCTCAGCCTGAAGACCGGGTGCTTGGGGGCGATGGCGGCCAGCTCCGCATCGCTCGAGTCGGGCCCGACTCCCTCGAAGAAGATCCCGACCTCAGCCTTCCAGCGCCGGAGATAGGCCCGGAGGACCGCTACCTTGGCGGCGTCGGCATCGGCGAGCTCGGTGCCGACCATGGCCTGCCGCCGCCGTCCGAGCACCAGGACCAGATTGCCGCTGTCCGCCGGCACGTTGCGGACCCAGTTGCTGTGGCCCCGGGGCGAGACCAGGTACTGCACCCCGTCGACGGTCAGCAGGTTGACCGGGGTGCGCCGGGTCTCGCCGGTCGAGCGTCCCTTTACCTCCAGGACCCGGCTGCCCCACACGCTGACGCCGATCCTGGTCAGCCCGGCGACCACGTTGTTGAACACGTTCCGGGTGAAGAACCCGGGCCTGCGGTAGTGAGCCTGCCTCGCCATCGCCATCGTCGCCTCCTCGGTCGGCCCGACGGATGGCGGGCCTCAGCTAACGTCGTTAGCCAGAGCATAGGCTAACGCCGTTAGCCCTGTCAAGGCGGAGTCTGACCATGCCCGCCCAGGCCCGGCGGTCGGTAAGGGGGTGTGGAAGATTAGGTACCTGGTAGGTGCCCAATCCTCCACACGTCACAGCGCAACTCGGTCACACGGCGCAGCCCGGGCGGGTCAGCGCAGGATCAGCGTCGCCTTGTCCGCCAGGTTCAGCAGCCACTGCGGGGCGAGGCCCACCACGACGACGCTGAGCGTCGCGATGG
>DAIQBQ010000397.1:0-2411 GCA_036781065.1 Actinomycetota bacterium | reverse complement strand
GCTGGAGCGGCCCCGGTCGAGCGCCCGGTCGGACATCGTGGTCACCTTGTTGATCGTCTCCGGCAGCCGGTCCTTGGCCCGGGTGAACAGGCCCGGCCTGGGCGCTGCTTCCCGCCGTGCCTCCGCCTCGACCGCCCAGACCGGGCGCTCAATACCCTCGAAGGGGTCCGGCGGCGTGGGGGAGGCCCCGCGGCGACGTTTGCGTTTCTTCGAGACTTCCGCTGCGGCCGCCTCGTTGCCGGTAGCCAACGAACTGCTGACCAGGTACGCCGGTACCACCGCCCCGGCCGACTTGGACTTGCGCACCTCGGCCGCCACCCTGATCGTACGGCCCTGCACGACCAGCAGGGTCCCGACGATGAGGATCACGAGGAGCAGGACCGGGACAGTGGGCTGGGAGATGATGTTGCCGCCGGTCACCTCCATCCGGCTGAGGAAGCTGGCCGGGTTGACGGCGGCGACGGCTGCGGCCTGGTCGGCGCCGCTGTCCGCGCTGAAGTTCGGCGTACCCCCGGCCTTGATGATCGCCGTGCTCAGCGCGTTGTCCAGCCAGAACTTCGGGTCCTCAGGGGTGCCCCAGGCCTTGCCCGGAGCGAACAGCTCGAAGTGGAGGTGGGTGGCACCGCCGGCCGCGTCGCCGGTGTTGCCGACGTAGCCGAGCACCGTCCCGGCGGTAACGTGCTCGCCAGCGTGCACGCCGGAGGCGAATCCCTCCAGGTGGGCGCCGTAGAAGGAGTAGCCGTCGTCGCCGGCGAAGTAGTAGCAGAGGCCACCGGCGAATTCGCTGTCGAACCGGACCAGGATGCCGTTCTCCGGGGCGACCGCCGGCGTCCCGGCGGGGGCGAAGACGTCGTTGCCCTGGTGGAGGTGGGGGCAGGGGGTGCTGCGGTAGGCCCCCCAGTCATCCTGGTAGTGGGCCGACCCGGCGACCGGGAACGGTGCGGCGATCTTCACCATCTCCTGCTGCACGGTCGTCCCGGGCGGGGCGTCGGCCTGGGCCTCGGCGACGAGCTGCTGGGTGGTGCGGGGCGGGGTCCGGTTGAACACCAGCGGGACGGGGCTCGGGCCGCACCGGTCCTCGAGGTTGCCCGGAATGGAGGCATTCAGCGCTGCGCTCTGGGAGGACCTCGCCGAGGCGGAGCCCACCGGCTGGGAGCCGCTGGCCCCGCCGGGGCCTGACGCCGGAGCCTTCGGCGCCGGTTGGAGCACGGCTCCGAGGATGGGGTTGAGCAGGTTGGCGAGCGGGTTGGCGGCGGGGCTGGGCGGCGGTGCCGTCTGCGCCGACGCCGGAGCCGGAGCAAACACCACGACCCAGGCAACCAGTGCTACAGCGGCTACTGCCCAGGAGGCTAGGCCCCACGGAGGGCGCAGTTTCGCCGCTCGCCGCATCGATCTCCTGACGGGTCATGAACCGATTTGCAACAACGACGCGCCTCACCACGATCAGCACGAACGCGGGTGGAGGCGGGCGTATTGAAACACAGCCGTAAGCATTGCAACAACTTTTGCGCGTATCGCTCAGACTTGGCGAAGTGTGAGATCAGGCCAAGGCCCGAACCGCCGCCCACGGTAGTAGGCCTGTGGACACTGTGTTGATTGTTAAAAAGAGAGAGACGTTTCGGTCACTTTGCGTGGTCACCGCCAAGCCGGATCACGCCAGGTCGAGGGCGCTCAGCACCGGCCGGAGCTTGAGCCGGACCTCCGCCAGCTCGGCATCGGGGTCGGACTGGGCGACGATCCCGGCTCCGGCAAACAGGCGGGCCTGACGCCCCGAGACCTCGGCGCAGCGGAGGGCGATCGCCCACTCCCCGTCACCATTGGCGCCGACCCACCCGACCGGGCCGGCGTAGCGCCCGCGGTCGGCGCCCTCCAGCTCCCGGATCAGCGCCAGCGCCCGGCGGGTCGGGGTCCCGCACACCGCCGCGCTGGGGTGGATGGCACCGGCGACCTCGAGCGCGGTCTGCCCGCCGGCCAGCTCCCCGGTGACCTCGGTGGCCAGATGGGCGACGTTCGCCAGGGCCAGCACGGACGGTTCGGGGTCGATCCGCAGCGGGCGGCACAGCGGGCGGAGCGACTCGACGACGGTCACGACGGCCAGGTCGTGCTCCCAGCGGTCCTTCCTCGATGCGAGCAAGGCCTGCTGCAGCTCGGCGTCCTCCCCGGGGGTCGCCCCCCGGCGGGTCGAGCCGGCCAGCGGGACGGATCGCACGGACCGGCCCTCCCGGCGCACCAGCAGCTCCGGGCTGGCGCCGAGGAACGAGCCGGAGACGAACGTGTAGCAGCCGGGATAGGCCTGGGCGAGGTTCGCCGCCACCCGGCGGGGCTCGAACGGGTCGGCGGCGCGGAGCGTCGACTGCAGCGACAGCACGACCTTGTCCAGCTTCCCCTCGCCGATCGCCGCCTTGGCGGTT
>DAIQBQ010000396.1:0-2434 GCA_036781065.1 Actinomycetota bacterium | reverse complement strand
CCTCAAGAAAGGAGCCCGAATGGCTTGACAAGGCTTAGAGAACCTTCAAACCTCGCGGGTTCCCCGCCGACTGCGGGGAGGAGCGCTACGAGCCGCGGTGGGCGCAGACCGGGAAGCACACCGGCCGGGCGAAGGCCTGCCGGGCCGATGCGACCGAGCTGGTCAGTGCGGTGAGGCCGACGGCCAGCGCGGCGAGTGCCACTGCGACGCGGATCCGATCGCGCCACGTCGAGGGGTAGGCGTGCTTGGCTTGCAAAGGCCACCTCCAGGTTGGCTACACACCGGAATATCGGCAGCGGGCGGTCGGCGCTGGATCACCCGGTGGGGCTGGCCCTCCCCGCCCGCGGACTACTGGGCACTGACCGATTTGCACCGTTGTCCAAGGTGGGGTGTGATCAGGCCCGGTTTTGCACAACAGCACGAAAACCACGAGGCCCCGGCCCCCGAAACGGGGCCGGGGCCTCTGGAGCGATACGGACTAGCTGCCCGGCGTGAACGAGATGCCGCGGAGCACCTCGCCGTTGTTGGCGGTCACGACGGTGCTGAAGTGCTCACCGTGCGGGGGCGTCGTCGCCGCCAGGCTGTCGGTGATCGTGAAGATCTTGTTCGGGTCGGCCCCCTGGTCACCGCTGCCGCTGACCGTCGAGGAGATGGCCCAGATCGTCACGGTCCCGTTGGCGTTGACCCGGCCGGTGAGGTTGCGCAGACCGTCCGTGGCCGGCGACCAGGGCAGCCCGGTGGCCGGGTTGGTGGACGTCGGGTAGCCCGCCACGTGGTACGGCCGGCCGAGGTCCAGCCCGTCCTGAAGCGTGTAGTCCAGGTCCCAGGTCCCGCTCGAGGAGTTGAACGACCACTTCTCGAGCCCGGCGTCCGGCTGCACGGCCGCGGTGGCGCTCACGTAGGTGTTGCCCTGCTGCGAGTAGCCGAGCGACCCGCTGCCCTCGTCAGTGACGTAGACCGTGCTGGGGTTGGCGAACCAGATGCCGAACGGGAACATCGTCGCCGTCTTCGCCAGGTTGATCGGGAACCCGGCCAGGATGCACATGTTGTTCGGCAGGCCGCTCTTCGCCACGACCGCGGGGGACGGAAGGGCAAGCGGGCCCGTCGGGAACGCCGCTCCCGGCTGCGGGACGCCGACGCCGGTCGTTGGGCAGGCCTTGCCGGTGGTGTCGATGAAGTACACGGTGTCGACGCCGTTGCCGCCGCTGCCCTTGGTGTAGTAAACGACGTTGTTGTACACCGCCAGCCCGCGGAAGTTATCGTCCTTGCCCACCTTGTCGGCCTTGTCGCCGAGCTGGGTGACGCTAAAGCTCCCGACCGCGGTCGGGGTGACCGGGTTCTGCGCGGACTCGGGGACGGCCGTCGGCGTGATCCACTGGGCGCCGGCGCCCTCGATGACGCCGAGCGGCTGGGGGTTGGCCCCGTTGCCGGCGTTGCCGGCAGCGAAGTAGTTGTCGGCGCCGTTGCTGTCGTTCAGGATCGCCGCCCGTCCGTTGTTGCCGCTGTAGGCGTTGGTCTCCGTGAAGGTGTAGCCACCGTTCTCACCGAGGGCGGCCACCACCCGGTAGTAGGCGCTCGGGACCGGGTTGGTCGGGTCGATCACCCCGGGGGTGTTGGAGTTGGAGACGTCGACGCCGTCGACCGGGGCGTTGTAGCCCATGAAGGTCAGGTACTGCCCGTTGGTCGACAGGTTGAGTGCCAGCTCGGACTTGGAGGAGAAGCTGGTCACCATGCCCTGGTTCTGATCGATCCCCCCGTTGGGGACCTCGAAGCTGCCCAGGGGCGAACCCGACGTCGTCATCTCGTTCAAGTAGACCGGCGAGGTGACCCCGAAGCTCCCGTCGGTGAGTGCGTTGTCGAAGACCTCCGGGTAGTTGCCGTCCGCGGTTGCGGTCACGCAGTTGGCCGGCGCGCACCCGGGCGGGAGTTGGGTGACGCCGGGCACGATGGCGGGACCGTTCTGGAAGATGCTCGAGCTGTAGACCAGGTTGCCGGGGGTGAGTCCCGCAGCCCCCGGGGAGGGCTTCGCCGACGCGGAGCCCGTCAGCGACTGGATCACCAACGCAACGACCGAGCCCACCGCGGGCACGACGGCGAGGCGGCGGAACCGTTTGGAGCCTGACACGCGGAGCATCCCATGCATACGCGTTCCCCCTGTGGAGTGGTTCGGACCCGACGCCCGATCCCCTGTCGCGGACCCTAGCGAGCGCATCTGAACCGATGGCGACCAATTGGTAACGGGACCGTGAATGGAACCTCCCCGTCAATGACGGCACCGGGGCCTGAGGCCCGCCGTATCATCCCGGCGTGCCGACCGAACTGCTCCGGGTGCAGGACGCCTTCTTTCTGTACACCGACACCCCGCAGGTGCGCCAGCAGGTCGGGGGCCTGGCGATGATCGACTCGGCGGGGCGGGAGCCGGCGTCCCTGGCAC
>DAIQBQ010000395.1:0-2468 GCA_036781065.1 Actinomycetota bacterium | reverse complement strand
GGCGGTAGGAGGCGCCGACCATGTACACCTGGCACTCCAGCCCGAAGAACGCCGAGGCCATGGCCAGGGCGCTGCCCCACTGGCCGGCGCCGGTCTCGGTCGACAGCCGGGTTACGCCCTCGGCCTTGTTGTAGTAGGCCTGGGCGATCGCCGTGTTCGGCTTGTGCGACCCGGCCGCCGACACTCCTTCGTACTTGTAGTAGATCCGGGCCGGCGTGCCGAGGTAGGCCTCCAGCCGGTGGGCGCGGTACAGCGGCGTCGGCCGGTACAGGCGGTAGGCGTCAAGCACCGGGCCGGGGATGTCAATCCACTCCTCGGTCGCGACCTCCTGGGCGATCAGGGCCATCGGGAACAGCGGTGCCAGGTCGTCCGGGCCGACCGGCTGCATGGTCGCCGGGTGGAGCGGCGGCGACGGCGGGTTCGGCATCGAGGGCACGACGTTGAACCAGGCGGTCGGGATCTGGTCCTCACGCAGCAGGAACTTGGTCTCCTTGGGCATGTCCCCCCTCCTTCGGACCAACTGGCCCAGAAACGTCCCCAAACGGTGGTCCTCAGCTTGTGACCTGGTGCAAACAAAAGGCAAGTCCGGGGCGGGATGTGGGTGGGACGGCGCGAGGTCCACCAGCTGGGCACCCGGTGACTAGCCTCCGTAGCTCGTGGTCTCCCCTAATCGGCCGCACGTAATTGATGCGGAGGGACGATTGGCTTGAGGTGTCGAGCGGGTCGATGTTCTAACCATGGGCAGGTCCCTGCTGCGGTTCTTCGCGAGGCCGCGCTCTACAGGATCAACCGGTGAGGCCCGGTCCCCCGGGGAGAGGCGCTTCCTCTCCTCGCTGGAGGCCTCCGTCGTCGTGGTGCTGGTCGCGCTGGCCTGGATCCACTGGCGCATCGGTGGCCTGGGAGGGACCGAGTGGTTCACCGACCTGGTCGAGACCGGCGTCCCGATCGCGGCCGCCGGGTTGTGCATCCGGGCCGGGCAGAGCCTGACCAGCCGGGATGGGCGCGCCTGGCGGCTGCTCGGCCTCTCCGCCATCGCCTGGGCGCTCGGCCAGCTGGTCTGGTCCTACCTGGAGCTGGCCCGCCACCGCCACCCGGTCCCCTCCCCCGCCGACCTGTTCTACGGCGCCTCGTTCCTGCTGGCAGTCATTGGCCTGCTGAGCTTCGAGGCATCGCCGAGTGGCGTGGGCGCCCGGGTTCGGGCGGTCATCGAGGGCCTCATGGTCTGCGTCTCGGTGTTCTTCGTCGGCTGGTCGATCACGCTCGGCCCGTCGTTCCACTCGGCCACCGGGAGCTTCCTGCCGAAGCTCGTCAGCTCGGCATCGGCCGGGACCGACATCGTGCTGGTGGCCTTGGTGGTGATGGTCGCCTCCCGAGCCCGGAACTTCCGGCCGTTCGCCGTTATCGCCCTGGGGATCATGTTCCTGGCCGCCGCCGACACGGCTTCCGCCCTCACCGTCTTGCGCGGCGGGGGGACCGGGCCAGGGCTCGTCGACGTCGGTTGGATCCTCGGTTTCCTGCTGGTCGGGCTGGGCGCGGTCACGCCGGGAGGGGCCCCGGGCCGGGTGATCGAGGACCGGCACGGGAGGCTGCAGGGCCTGATCGTCTACGCCGCCTGGCCGGTGGTGCTTGCCATCGGCATCTGGGAGACGGTGCACGGGCATCAGCTCGAGCCGGTGCTCAAGTGGTCGGCGATCGCCATGGCCGCCCTCGGCCTCACCCGGCAGATCCTGGTGACCCGGGAGAGCCAGGCGCTGGCCCGGGACCTCGAGCGCAAGGTCCGCGCCCGCACCGCCGAACTCGCCGAGCGGGAGGAGCGGTTCCGGTCGCTGCTCCAGAACTCCTCCGACGTCGTCATGCTCCTCGACGCCGGCTTCACCATCCGCTACGTCACCGACTCCGCCGAGCGGATCCTGGGCGCCGAGCCGGACGAGCTGATCGGCCAGTCGCTTGCCGGGTTGCTGGAGGACGGTTCGCGCGATGACGTCCTGGCGAAACTTCGCGACGTCGCCCGCCGGCACCGGTCGACGGCGATGGTCCAATTCCGCCTGCGCCGGGCCGGCGGGGCGACAGCGGGTGGCGGCTGGGTCGAGCTGGAGACGATGGTGGCCAACCTGCTCCACGCGCCGGCGGTGGCGAGTCTCGTGCTGACCGCCCGCGACGTCGGCGAGCGGGTCGAGCTGGAGGGAAAGCTGAGGACACTGGCCTTCCACGACTCGCTGACCGGGCTGCCGAACCGGACGCTGTTCCGGGACACCGTCCAGGAGGCGCTCGCTGCCGGGGACGACCTCGGCTGGGGCAACTGCGCCGTGATGCTGCTCGACCTCGACCGGTTCAAGAACGTCAACGACAGCCTCGGTCACCACGTCGGCGACCAGCTGCTCATCGCCGCCGCCCGGCGCATCGAGGGCGTCCTCCGCGCCGGGGACATGGTCGCCCGGGTTGGCGGCGACGAGTTCGCCGTGCTCGTC
>DAIQBQ010000394.1:0-2492 GCA_036781065.1 Actinomycetota bacterium | reverse complement strand
ATTCTTTGCCGGGCATACCTGGGAGTTCCCAGCATCGCCGCGGTCTTAAACCGGTATCCCCCGCCGGACGCCTACGCCAAAGCGTTAGCTGGTCCGCTGTCGCCGCCGGCGGCGTCGCCAGCAGGCTGTTGAGCGTCCCGCCCGGACCTCGCGCATCCGAATCGACTTGTGCCGACCTTCTTTACATATAGTCAAGCGCGGCCTACGGCGGGACGCTCATCCACAGTCGCCTAGAGAAGTTGGCCCTTGGTCTGCCACCCCCGTCACGGTCCACGATGCGCCGCTCGACGATACCGAATAGATAGCGTCGTTACTCCCCAGGTACCGTTCACCCAGGTAGACCTGGACCTGGTCCCCTGTTTGGGGCACTGACCCAAGAAGGAACCCATAACCCGGGCTTGAGCAACTTATGACTGATGCTGGATCGGGGACGAACGCTATGCTCGTGGGCGCAAGCGAGTCAGCGATCCGGTGTTGGATCTCTGTCGCCAACGAACCCTCGGGCGAGGGGCTTGCACTGGGACCCGATGTACCGCCTGCGCCCGCGTAGCTGAAGATAGATGTCTCTACATAAATCTTTGGTTGCGACCCAGATGTCGTGGGGCCGGCGGGCAGCAACTGGGCAAGGGCGTAGCGCAACATAGCCGTATAGACCGCAGCCTCCCGCTGGCCATGAGGTGCGGCCTGAATTTGATTGGCCCCCACAGGCGACGGAAAGGGGTTAGCCGGGAAGTTGGGGGCCGAGACTCCCCGAGCAGCACAGACGATCTGGCCATCACTCTCCTGAAAGGGCGCCGATGGACTCGGACAATAGGCCGTGACTGACGGCCGAGGAGACGAGGTGCCGTGTCGAGACAGAAGGCTTCGCCCGCAGGCGGGTAGGCAAATCAAGAGGATGGGGGCCGCAAGCTTCACTCTCTTCTCCCACACTCTTGAGCAAGCGTGACACCTCATGCCGACTCGCCTCTTTCCTTCTTTAGTGTGAAATTTTCTCAGCGTCCATTCCGCCGCAGGGTAAGAGTGCCGCCACAAATCATCGTCATCCGCGGAGTTCAGGCTAAGAGCCAAACCCGACAACCCGTTTGTTGCAGATGCTCGCTGCTGCAGCGGACCCCAAAAACAGGATGACGAGGTGGCGACACCAGCACCTAGGGCCTTATGTACCAAGTATAGTATTAGTGTATTGTACCGGTGTCGTATTGGATTGTCGAGTGGCCGAAGAGTAGCAAGTTATTGACTACGGTCGTGATTATTTGGGCAGTCCAAGTAAAGGCAGTGGTGTGTGGTTTTAATTGAAGAAGACGGTAGCGTTCGAGAACCACCAGGTGGCGTCCATTGTCGGAAATATTGAGCTGTTCGAGGCGATCTCCTCATGACACGGACACGGTGAGGTTGGAGTCGATCAGCAGCCCGACCACAGCAAGGATCCCCGCTCAAGCTCCTCTTCCTTGGGCGGTGCCAGCTCGGCGGACGGGCTGAGCGCGCCCCCGCTACCCGTCGTCGGGATGCGGAGCGAGCCGGGATCATGCCCGTTGGGCGTGTCGCCGCTTCCGTCGGATTCTTTGCCGGGCATACCTGGGAGTTCCCAGCATCGCCGCGGTCTTAAACCGGTGTCCCTGGCGGGGCCGCGGCGGTTACCCCCGCGGCCCCGCCGGACGTTTATGCCATAGCGCTCAGCTGGGCGATGCCGTCGGCGCCGCCGGCGGCGACAGCACCGTGTCGATGATGTAGACGGTGGCGTTGGCGGTTTGCACGTTGCCGCAGACGACAAGGGCCGCCGACGGGGTCGATGCGTTGACCGTGAAGCCGAGCACCGCACCGCCGGATACGGTCAGCGTCCCGCCCCCAAGCGTGGCGTGCGTGCCATCGAGCTGGTCCGGGCTCAGCCTGCCCGAGATCACGTGGTACTTGAGGATCGCCGTCAGCATCCCCTGCGGCGTCGCCAGCAGGCTGTTGAGCGTCGCCGCCGGGACCTTGGCAAACGCCGAGTTGTCGGGGGCGAACACGGTGAGCGCCGGGGCACTGTTCAGCGTGTCGCCGAGCCCGGCCTTAGTCACCGCGGTGACCAGCGTGGACAGGACCGGGTTGTTGGACGCCGCGGTGGCGACCGGGTCCTGGGTCATGCCGGTGAAGCTGCCGGCGCCGCTGGTGGGCACGGAGGAGCAGGCCGGGCCGAAGTCGGTGGTGAACGGCTGGAGCACCGAGTCGACGATGTACACCGTGGCGTTGGCGGTCTGCACGTTGCCGCAGACGACATTGGCCGAGCCGTTGACCTTGAAGCTGGTGCCGCTACCGGTGACGGTCAGCGAGGCGCCCTCGAGCGTGGTGTGCTGCCCGGCGAGCTGGTCCGGGCTCAGCCGCCCGGAGATCACGTGGTACTTGAGGATCGTCGTCAACTCGCCGGTCGGATTGGCGATGAGCGAGCTCATCGTGGCAGTCGGGATCTGCTCGAAGGCGGCGTTGGCCGGCGCGAACACGGTGATCCCGGCGGC
>DAIQBQ010000393.1:0-2504 GCA_036781065.1 Actinomycetota bacterium | reverse complement strand
GGGGGGAGCCCGGGTAGGGGCAGGCGCCCGCCGCCGCAGCCAGGGCTGCTTCCGCCACAGCAACCTTGCCGCCGGCCGCCGCCACCCGGCCACGCCACAATGCCGCCTCGGCCTGGAGCACCCGGCTCCCGGCCTGCTGAGCGACCTCGGCCAGGCGCCCGACCAGCTCCTCCGCCTTGCCGGTCGCTCCCTCGGCCAGGTAAGCCTCGACCGCCAGCTGTGCGGCCGGGCTGTGGCTGACATGGAGCTCGTTGCCGGGGAGCAGGGTTTCAACCAGGGCGACCGACCCTCCGGTGTCGCCCCGCACCAGGTGCATCCGGGCAAGCGGCAGCGCCGCCGCCGGGAGGTGCTCCAGGCCGGACAGCAGGTCCTCGGCCTCCTCGAGAGCGCCCTGGCGCACCCGGAGGTCGGCCAGCCGGGCGGCGACCTGCGGCCCCATCCCGCGATGGCCGGCGTCATAGATCCGCAGCGCGCCGAGCAGCTGCTCCTCGGCCTCGGCCCACTTGCCGACCGCGATCAGCACCCCGGCGTAGGTCGTCCGGCACTGGGCGGCGAGGAACGGGCAGCTCCGCCGCTCCAGGTACCCGGCTGCGGTGCGGACCCACTGCTGGGCGAGGTCGTAGTCGCCGGTGTACTCGCAGGTGCCGAGCATGAAACAGAAGCAGTCGGCCACCGCCAGCGGGTCGGCCAACTCGCCGGCGACGACCGCTGCCATCGCCTGCTCGACCAGCGCCATCCCCTCGGCGACCCGGCCCTGCACGACGATCGACTGGCCGAGGATGAGCCGCGATGTGACTTCGAGGTCGATGTCAGCGAAGCGGCGCCCGAGTTCGATGGCCCCGGTGGCCGCCGTGTGGAGGGCCACCGGTTCCTCCTCGAAGGCAGCCCGGAGCAGCTGAAACCAGCCGAGCGCCACCGACGGGGTCCCGTCCTCGACCAGCTCCCCGGCCCGGGCAAACCAGCCCCGGGCAACCGAGATCTCGCCGTAGATGATGGCGTGCTCGATGGCGACCCAGCAAGCGATGCGCACGGCCCGCAGGTCGCCCCGGGCGCGGAACAAGGCGTAGGCCCGCCGGTGATGGGCCAGCGATGGTTCCAGCTCGTTCAGGAACCACAGCGCCTTGGCCAGGCCGGAGTGCGCCTCAGCCGACTCCTGGTCCGCCAGCGCCTCGGTGAAGCAGCGGCGGGCGTCCTCCCACTCGCCCCGCTCCAGCGCCGCCTGCCCGCCGTCCATTCGCAATCAAGGTTAGCCTTGTTACCGTGAACTACCCCTGGTATCCGGGTGGCCCCGGGGGCCCCGGCGCTGCTCCCGGTGCGCCGCCGCCCTCGCTCAGGGCCGCGGTCAACTTGATGTTCCTCGGTGCCGGGCTGAGCGTCGTCGCCGGTCTCGTCAACGCCGCCTACGTCCACCAGGCGATCGCCCGCGGCGAAGGTATTTTTGGCATCCAGGCGGGCTCGGCGGCCGTTACCGCAGGACCGTTCGTCACCGCGGTGATCCTGTCCGCCCTCGTCGACGTCGGCCTCTGGCTGTGGATGGCCTACGCCAATCGTGCCGGCCACAACTGGGCCCGGATCACCGGCACGGTCTTCTTCGGCATCGCCTCGATCGGGCTCCTCGCCCTCATCGGCCCAGCCGTGCCCATCAGCAAGGTGTTCAGCTTCGCCAACTGGCTGATCGGGCTGGGCGCGGTGGTCTACCTGTGGCGTCCCGATTCGAGTGCCTACTTCCACCGCCATCGGGGAGGGCCGGGCGGGGGGTACCCCATGTACCCGCCGCCCTATCAGGGCTACCCGCCGCCCGCTGCGCCGCCCGGTCAGTACCCGCCGCCCGGTCAGTACCCGCCGCCTCCGCCGCCCGGGGGCTGGACTCCCTACCGGTAGACCGTTCCCCTGGGCCGCTTTTTCGCCGCCCTGTGTCGATTCCGGCGGCCCCAGCCGTCGTTATGGTGAAGGTGCCACCGGGGCGCCGGGGGAGCATGGGAGGAGAGGGCATGCCTAGGTACGTGGCGTTGATCTACGGGTCCGAGGCGGGGAGGGCGACGGCGTCGCCCGAGGATGTGGCGATGATGATGAAGGCCTACGGCGAGTACACCGAGGCCATCCAGACGGCGGGTGTCTTCGACGGCGGCGACGGCCTGCAGCCGACCTCGACGGCCACCACGGTGCGGGTCCGCGGCGGCGAGGTCTCGACCACCGACGGGCCGTTCGCCGAGACCAAGGAGGCCCTCGGCGGGTTCTACGTCTTCAAGTGCAAGGATCTCGACGAGGCGATCGAGTGGGCGGCCAAGATCCCGGGGGCGAGCTTCGGCTCGATCGAGGTGCGCCCGGTCATCGAGTTCCCGGAGGGCTAGCGGCTCCAGACGAGGTTGTCGGCCGCCTGTTCCGCGCCGAGCGCGGGCGGGCGGTCGCGACCCTGATCCGGCTCACCGGTGACTTCGACGTCGCCGAGGAGGCGGTGCAGGAGGCGTTCGTCGAGGCCCTGCAGCGGTGGCCTTCGTCGGGTA
>DAIQBQ010000392.1:0-2508 GCA_036781065.1 Actinomycetota bacterium | reverse complement strand
ACTTGCGAGTTTTACTCGGAAGGTCTGGAACTTGCGCCTATCGCTCGAATAGGTTTAAGTCAGCTAGAATTCCTGGTCTCGGAACCGTTAATAGGGGGTCGAATGCGCCGGAAAGCAAGGTCTGCCGAGGTCGTGAAGCGGTTCTACAAGCCGTCAGCCCGGGTGCTTACCGCGGCCAGCGTGGCCGCCAGCTTCGCGGTGACGTTGGTGTTCCCCAGCGCCGCCTCCGCCTACAGCGGAACCTTGTACAACCAGCAGTGGTCGCTGCAGCAGATCGGTGCCCCGAACGGGTGGGCGCACTCGCAGGGCAGGGGGGTCGTGATCGGGCTGGTGGACACCGGGGTTGACCTCCAGCACGCCGACCTGGCCGGCCAGATCATCGCCACCACCAACTGCGTCGGCGCCAACGGCAACCCGTCGGCGTGCAGCGGCAGCGGCATGGACGACAACGGGCACGGGACCCATGTGGCCGGCCTGCTCGTCGGCACCGGCGACAACGGCAACGGAACCGTCGGGGTGGCTCCGCAGGCCAAGATCGTGGTCGCCAAGGCACTCGACTCCACGGGTGGGGGCGCCGACGCCGACGTCGAAGCCGGGATCATGTGGGTCGTCCAGCACGGCGCCAAGGTCGTGAACCTGAGCCTCGGCGACGGCAGCACCCTCCCGCTGGGCCTCGCCTCGACCGACAGCATCACACCGCAGCTGACGGCCGGTATCGACTACGCCTGGCAGAACGGCGCCATCCCCGTGCTGGCCGCCGGCAACAGCGGCGGAGGCCTCGGGAGCAGCCTGCTGCTCGGGACGCTCATCGGCAGCACCGCCAACTTCGGCAGCCTTCCGGCGGTGGTCGTCGGGGCCGCCACCAAGACCGGTTCGGTCGCCAGCTACTCCGCCCAGCTGACCAACGACCAGTGGGCCATCCTCGCTCCCGGCGGGGCGAACGACGGCAGCCCGGCCGACGACGTCCTGTCCAGCTACTGGACCTCGTCCAATGCTACGGACGCCTACACCGCCCTGGCCGGCACCTCGATGGCCACGCCGCAGGTGGCGGGCACCCTGGCCGACCTGCTGGCTGAGGGCCTCAGCCCCACCCAGGCCGTCCAGCAGCTGCTGGGCAGCGCCGACAAGTCGGTGCCCTGTGGCTCAGCTTGCGCCGGCCTGCTCGACATGTCGAAGGCGCTCGGCGGGCCGGCCACGGCCGCCCCGCCCGGTGGCGGCACCACTGCCCAGGCCACCGACCCGATCGACGCACTGCTGCAAGCACTCGGTTTGTAACGGTTCCCAGGAGGAGGTGCCCCCCGTGCTGCCAGCGGGGGGTACCTTCGCGTCTGGTTCGACAGGGTTGCGCGGCGGTGCTTGGGCGTGAGTACTCAATCCTGTCGGCATACGGGTTGATCGACTGGTTGGCGCGGTGAATGTTCGCCAGAAACGGAGAACACACACCGCGCTGGAACGGCGCCGGGGTGGAGCGGTTGGACTGCCGGATTTAGTCCACGCCTTCGGCCGGGTCGATATCCGGCTCATCGATCTCGACCTGGTCGAGATGGATCCGGATCCCTTGGCGGTCGACGATGAAGGTGAGCTCTCCTGCCTCAAACTGACCCTTGATCACGTTGAACGCCGGGCGTGCCCGGAGCGAGTGGAAGCCTTCGACGATCGCGTCGAGGAAATCAAAATCGTGTTGGGCCACCTGCGGTCACCTCCGGCACAGCTTCGTTGTCGAGGGCTTGGTGGTCAGATCCTACCCTCAGCCAGCGCCCCAAACGCGGCCCGGGTTGGCCGGGCGCTGCGGCAGAATGTGGCGGTGAGCCTGGTGTTGATCCTCCGCATCCTGCTGGCGATCGTGCTCGCCGGCGCGGCGGTCGGGAAGCTGCAGGACCTGGACGACTCCCGCCAGCAGGTGCGGGACTTCGGCCTGCCCGACGTCGTCGCCCGGCCGATCGGCACGCTGCTCCCCGGCGTGGAGCTGCTGATCGCCCTCGGCCTGGTCGTCGGCGCCACGTCGTGGTGGGCGGCATGGGCGGCGCTGGGGCTGCTGGGCGCGTTCATCGTGGGCATCGCGGTCAACATGAGCCTCGGCCGCCGTCCCGACTGCAAGTGCTTCGGCCCGTTGCACATCGAGACGATCGGTTGGCGGGTGCTCAGCCGGGACCTGCTGCTGGCGGCGCTCGCCGCGGCCATCCTGCTCCGGGCCTAATCCTGGGCCTGGTTCTGGGCTTTCGCGCTGCTGCCTGCGGCCGCCGCCGCGGGCAGATCCCACTGTCCTGATTCCCGCCGGATTCCGCATGGAAAACAGGACAGCTGGTCGCCGAGCAGGCGCTCAGCGCACGTGGAAGAGCACGCCGGCGCCGTAGGTGCACCCGCCGACGATGACCCCGGCCAGCGTCATCTCCAGTCCCGCCGACCACCAGGTGCGCATGTGAGCGGGGGAGCACCCGAGTGAGCGATAGGCGAGCGCTGCCGCATACGCGCGAGAGCCTCGCGGCGGACCTGCGCCGGCTGGGGCTG
>DAIQBQ010000391.1:0-2510 GCA_036781065.1 Actinomycetota bacterium | reverse complement strand
CGTCGATGTCGAAGCCGGTGACGGTGCCGGTGGTGGCGCCGCCGACGGCGAGAGTGTTGCCGGCGGCGTTGAGGGCGCACGGGTTGCCGGCCTGGGAGGCGCCGACCCAGACGTAGGAGTAGTCGGCCGAGCCGGAGGCGGTCGTGTCGATCCGGTTGCCGCGCACGGTCGAGGCGTTCCCGAGGGATGAGGACTGCAGCTGGCCGAAGTGGACGCCGCCGTATTTGGTGGCGGCGACGCCGGCCAGGCCGAAGTTGTCGATGTCGTTGTCCTCGACGTGGTCCTGGTTGGCGTAGGCGACGTAGATGGCGTCGCCCTGGCATTGGTAGAGGTGGTTGTGGTGGACCCGCCAGCCGCCGGAGGAGACCAGGTTGATCGCCGCGGCGGCCGAGTAGCGGAACAGGTTGCCCCACACGTGGGTGTCGGTGATCAGCGTGGCCGTGTTCTTGATCGCGTCGAGCCCGTATTTCGACCCTGATGCGGCGGTGCCGTAGAGGTAGTTGAGCCACAGCTCGTTCTCCTGGCAGACGTCGGTGCAGTTGCTCCCGTTGTGCGTCGAGCCGTACAGGTTGATCCCGGCGGCGTAGTTCGGCCAGTTGTAGACCAGGTTCCGTGTCAACTTGCAGCCGTGCGGCATCAGCGAGATGCCGGACATCTGGTCGGCGCAGTCGATCGAGATGCCCTCGATCTCCGCCGACGTGTCCGCCCAGCCGGCGTCGTTGCCGAACCAATTGGCCCCGACGAAGAAGGCGGGGTTTCCGGTGCCGGGCAGCGCCCGGAACCATGGCAGCGGGTTGCCCGGCTGCGAGAGCAGCCACGGGCCGCCGAGGAGGCGGACGCCGGGGGGGATCGGGTGGGCGCCCCCGGAGAAGTACTGCCAGCCGGCCGGCGGCGGGTTGACGGCGATGGTGGTGCCCGGGGCGTTGTTGGCGGCCAGGAAGTTGTTGATGGTGGCGGTGTTGTCGAACCCGGAGGCGCCGGCGGGGGACGGCTCCAAGTTGAGGGCCTTGTAGGAGCCGGTGGCCGCCCGGAACGGCGGGAACGACACGGCTAGGCGCCGATCAGCTTGAAGGACTGCTCAGCGGGCGCCTCGATGGCCTCGCCGTTGAGGGTGTAGACGGCGCCGACGGTCAGGCCGGTCCCCTGCAGCGTCAGATGGTCGCCGGGGTGGAGGAGCAGACCCCGGCCGGAATCCCATTCGGTCGACGTGGCCGACAGGGTGCCGACGTAGGCCTGGGGGCGGGGGTCGCCGTAGAAGACCTGCAGGGCGTCGTTGCCGACCATCCCGTAGATGGAGATGCGGCACACCCGCCACAGGTAGCCCTGGGCCGGCCCGCAGTACGGGTTGCCTGCGTCGGGCAGCGACGACGAGCCGATAGTGAGCGCCCCCGAGGCGGGGACCGTGCCGGTCAGGATCGGCAGGCGCAGATGGCGCAGCCCCTCCGCGTAGGAGCGCCACAGCCCCTCGAGACGGCCGACGCCGGCGTCGAACTCTTCGGGGGAGAGCAGGTCCAGCTCGGCGCCGAGCTCGAGGCGGGCTTTCATCAGTACACCCCGACCAGGGCGACGACCCCGCCGGCTGCTGCGGCGATCCCGGCGGCGCCGACGAAGATCCTCAGCCACGACACCGGCGACGCCAGCCATGCGAGGACGGTGAACAGCGACGCCAGCTTGCGGGGGATCTCGGCGAGGACGGCGGCGATCCCCGCGACCGAGTCGGGCAGGGACAGGATGCCGCCCGACCCGCCGCCGAACAGGTTGCCGAGCCCGAGCGGGCTGATCGCGTCGAGGAGGCCGGTGGTGATCACCCCTCCGACCCCGCCGCCGCCGGAGCCGCCCGAGCCTGCCGACCCTCCCGCGGGGAGCGCCTGGGACTTGCCGGGCAGCGGGGCGTCGGAGAAGGCTGCCCCGTTGTCGTAGTGGGACGCCGCCCACCCGCTCGAGACGATGTCCGATCGTGCCGCCGCCGGGTTGTTGGAACGCAACGCCGAGCGGATCGCTGCGAAGTTGGGCATGGCCAGGTAGTCGGCGGCTCCGGTGACCCCGTCGGACCACGACGCGTAGTCGGCGGCGCCGCCGCCGTACTGCGAGCCGGAGGTCGTCAGGCCCGGCTCGTTCGGGACGGGCCCCTGGTTGAGCGGGTTGTACCGGCCGCCGCCGCCCTCGCTTTTCTCCCAGTCGTAAACGACCTGCTCGTTGCCGGCGGTCAGCGGGGCGTGGATCGCCCGCAGCAGACTGTCCGCCCAGCCGACGGCGAGGCCCTCACCGTCGGACTGGTCGAAGATGGACCACGGCACCGGGGCTACTGGCGCTTCAGGTAGGGGGACTTCTTGGGGGCGGTCGCCTTCTTCGCCGGGACCACCGACCGGCGGCCCGACGGCGCCTGCGGCTCGGGCGGCGCCCAGGCGGTCGTCCGCTGGTAGCCGTGCCGCTCGAGCATCGAGTCGACGAACTCGGCCCGCTCCTCCTCGTCCAAGTAGGCGTCAGCGAACGAGGCGAACGCCTCGTGG
>DAIQBQ010000390.1:0-2517 GCA_036781065.1 Actinomycetota bacterium | reverse complement strand
TGCGGTCTCGCCGCCTCGCCGCCCGCGCCCGGAGGACACCCGCGCGCCAGCCGGCGGCGACCACCACCCCCAGGCCTCCCAGCAAGCCGAGCAGGCTGAACGGCAGGGCGTCCGGGACGCTGGAGGTCGGCTCCCAGACCAGGTCCGCCCGGTGGGCCGGCCAGACCGCGATCGGCCGGTACTCGCCGAGCAGGACATAGGGCCGACCGGCAACCAGCTTCAGCGCCTTGGGGAGCATGGTCGAGAGCAGATGGGTGGGGATCACCGCCCCGTTGACCCCGGCGAAGTGGGTGAACGGGGCAATCCGCGAGGCCCGGCCGAGCAGCAGCAGCTGGTCCCGGTACGGCGGCGACACTGTGTGGAACTTGAGGATGCTCACGGCGCTGGCAGACACCGCCGCCACGCCGGCACCGGCGATGAGGAACACCGCCACCAACGCCGGGCGGCGCAGCGCCTCGACCACCTTCGCCCCCCGGCCAGTCCTCCGGCGCCCCGCATCGATCAGCATCCACAACGCCAGCACCCCGGTGGCGACCAGGCCGGTTGCACCGACCGTCGGCCGGGCCAAGATGCCCAGCGCGTCGGCGACCACGAGCACAACGGCCATCGACCAGCGGGGGCGCCGGCAGAACGAGAGCGCCGCCGCCAACGCGATCAGGGCGAAGGCGACCCCCCACAGGATCGCCTCCTCGTAGACCGTCGGCCGGGAGGCCAGGAAGATCAGCGGCGTGGCACCGAGGCCGGCAAACCCGGCGACGAGCCCGGCGATGCCGAACGGCCTTCCCGCCGGCTCGCCCGCCCACAGCACCACCAGCTGGCGGGAGAGCCACCAGGCGGCAGCGGCGATCAGGCAGAAGCCCAGCGTGAAGTAGGCGAATTCGGTGATGTCGGTCTTGACCCCGGGCCCGAAGAGGGTGACAACCGGAACCCGCAGCAGGGTCGGCGTGATGCCGAAGTAGCCGTAGCAGTGGCCCCGGTCCATGAAGCACTCGAAGGTCAGCGCCTGCTTCGGAACCCAGAGCCGGCCGTGCAGCAGGCCGATCGCTTCGGCGGTGTAGTAGTGCTCCCGGGTCTTCAGCCGGCTGGCGAGCGGGAAGCCGCCCTGGGCGATAAACAGGTACAAGGCCAGCGAGACCGCCGCCCCGACGAGGAAGCCGGCGTCAAACGGGTGGCGCCGGAACCAGTCCCGGGCCGCGGTGAACGGCGGTTTAGCCAACGAGAGCCGGGGTGCTGCGCGGGCGGGCCATTCTCGGGCCGGGATGCTACTCGACCAAGGGATGCGACTCGACCAAGGGATGCGACTCGACCAAGAAGGATCTACAGCGTGAGCGGATCAGGACGGTTGGCGTCGAGCCCGTACCGCTCAATCGCCTCACCCACCCGCTCGGGCTTGAGGTCGCCCGACGCCGCCAGGGCGGAGAGCGTCGCCACAACGACGTGCTCGGCGTCGATCTCGAAGTGCCGGCGGAGGTTCTCCCGGGTGTCACTTCGCCCGAACCCGTCGGTACCCAGGACGTCGTAGTGGCCAGGGACGAACCGGGCGATCAGGTCCGGCACCGCCTTCACCCAGTCGCTGGCGGCGACGACCGGCCCTTCCGCCCCCTCCAGGGCGGCGGTGACATAGGGGATGCGGGGGGCCTCGCCCGGGTGCAGCCGGTTCCACCGCTCGGCGGCCAGGCCGTCCTCCCGGAGCAGCTTGTAGCTGGTGACGCTCCACACGTCGGCGGCGACGTCGTGGTTCTCGGCCAGCAGCGCCTGCGCCCGGAGCACCTGGGTCGGCAGGATCGAGCCCGACCCGAGCAGCTGGGCGCGGTACTTCCGTTCCTCGGGGGCCGGGGCCAGCTTGTACATCCCGGCGAGAATCCCCTCCTCGCAGTCCGGGGGCTTGGCCGGCATCACGTAGTTCTCGTTGTACAGCGTGAGGTAATAGAAGATGTCCTCTCCCCGGCCGATCATGCGCTGGAGGCCGTCGGAGACGATGGCCGCCGTCTCGTAGGCGAAGGCCGGGTCGTACGCCTTGCAGTTGGGCACCGGGTCGGCCAGCAGGTGCGAGTTGCCGTCCTCATGCTGGAGGCCCTCGCCGTTCAGCGTCGTTCGCCCGGCGGTGCAGCCGAGCAGGAACCCGCGGCCGCGGGCGTCGCCGAACGCCCAGATCAGGTCGCCCACGCGCTGGAACCCGAACATCGAATAGAACAGGAAGAACGGCACCATGTGCTGGCCGTGAGTGGCGTAGGCGGTGCCGGCGGCGGTCGTCGTGGCCATCGAGCCGGCCTCGGTGATCCCCTCTTCCAGGATCTGCCCACTGCGTGCCTCGGAGTAGCTCAGCAGCATGTTGGCGTCGACCGGCTCGTACAGCTGGCCTACCGGCGAGTAGATCTTGAAGTCCTTGAACAGCGACTCCATGCCGAAGGTGCGCGCCTCGTCCGGGATGATCGGGACGACATGCCGACCGAGCTCCTTGTCCCGCATCAGGTCCCGGAGCAGCCGGACGAAGGCCATCGTCGTCGAGACCTCCTG
>DAIQBQ010000389.1:0-2553 GCA_036781065.1 Actinomycetota bacterium | reverse complement strand
AGGCGACGCCTACGTGCTGTGCTCCGACGGCCTGTGGGACTCGGTCGGGCGAGCCGAGATCGCCGGCATCGTGTCCGGCGACGCCGAGGACGGCCCGCCGGCGGCGGCGCAGGCCACCGCCGCCCTGATTGAGCTAGCCTTGAAACGCGATGCCCCCGACAACGTCACGGTGGTTGTGATCCGGCTGCTCGGACTGAGGAATCCGCCGGCTGGGCGCCGGCTGTTCCGGCGCCGGGGCGGATGAACATGCCGCCCGCCGAGTCCAGCCTCTCCTTTGCCCTGCCCGCCGGCCTGACCTGGGTGCGGCTGACCTTCGTCGACGTGTTCGGTGCCGGTCACTCGCTCCAGATCCCGGCCCGGCTGTTCGGTGACGCCGTCAGCAGAGGCTTCCCGTTCGACGGCTCTGCCCTGGAGGGGCGGGCCCGGCTGGCCGAGAAGGACATGCGGCTCAGGCCCGACCCAGCCACGCTCCATCGGGTCGACGCCCTGGTCGCCCGGGCGGTGTGCAATGTCACGACCAGCGACGGCCAGCCCTGGCTCGGCGACCCGCGCACCGCGCTGCAGCGGATCGTCGAGGACCTCGGCGAGCTGGCCGAGGACTACACCGCCGGGGCCGAGATCGAGTTCTACGTCCTCGACGGCACCAAGCCCGTCGACCAGGCGGGCTACTTCAACGATGCCGACAGCGTCGGGATCGGGTTGCTCCGCGAGGCCGCCGACCGGCTGGAGGACTTCGGCGTCGTGATCGACGGCTGCCACCTCGAGGCCGGCCCGGGTCAGTACGAGCTCGACCTGGCGCCGCACTCTCCGGTCGCCCTGGCCGACGCTC
The DNA here is from genome assembly GCA_036781065.1 of Actinomycetota bacterium. Taxonomy (GTDB): domain Bacteria; phylum Actinomycetota; class CADDZG01; order JAHWKV01; family JAOPZY01; genus DAIQBQ01. The sequence goes on along the minus strand of DAIQBQ010000389.1, from coordinate 1,724 downwards.
TGGTGCTGACCCGGCGGGTCATCCGCAGTGTCACTGCCGCTGCCGGGCTCCGGGCGACGTTCATGCCCCGGCCGCTCGCCGGCGAGGCAGGCTCCGGCATGCACCTGCAGCAGCGGGTGACCGGCCGGCTGTTCAACCCCGACGGGACACTGGATGAGGATGGCCGGGCGTTTGTGGCGGGCCAGCTCTACCACGCCCGCGGCCTCACCGCCCTGGCGGCACCGACGGTCAACTCGTACAAGCGCCTGGCCTCTGGGCCGGAGGCGCCAAGCGCCGCAGTCTGGGCGCACGTCAACCGTGGTGCGCTGGTCCGGCTGAGCACCTACCGGGGCAACGAGGCGTCGATCGAGTTCCGGGCCTCCGACCCGCTGGCCAACCCGTACCTGCTGCTGGCCGGGTTGCTCGCCAGCGGGGCCCACGGCTTGGAGAAGCAGCTGGAGCTGCAGCCGCCGACGGAGGAGGACCTGGAGGGATTCGACCCGGCGGGCACCGACTCGGTGCGGATCGAGATGCTGCCCCGCACGTTGGACGAGGCGCTGGACGCCCTGCTCGCCGACGACGTCCTGGTCGACACCTTCCAGGACCAGCTGCTGTCGCTGCTCGTCGACGGGCGACGGGCCGAGGTGGTCGCCTACGAGACGCAGATCACCGGCTGGGAGCTCGACCGCTACCTGGACGAGGCTTGACCAGCTGGGCAGCGCTCCCCCGGCTTCCCGCCCGCGTTAACAAAGCATAAAGATTTGGTCCTGAGCCCTAAGCGAAGTATTAAGAACTGTGTCCCGACGTGTATCGTGATGGGGTGCACGCGGTCATCGTGGGGTGCGGAAGGGTCGGTGCCGAGCTGGCGGACGCCTTGGGCCAGCGGGATTTCACCGTATCGGTGATCGACAAGAAACCGTCCGCCTTCGAGCACCTCCACCCAGGGTTCTCCGGGTCCACCCTGGTCGGGCCGGGCTTCGACCGGGACATCCTGGAGCAGGCCGGGATCCGGACCGCCGACGTGTTCATCGCCGTCACGAACGGTGACAACTCCAACATCGTCTGCGCTCGGATCGCCAAGGAACACTACGGCTGCAAGACGGTCGCCGCCCGCATCTACGATCCCCGCCGGGCGCAGATCTACGAGCGGCTCGGCATCCCGACGGTCGCGACGGTAGCCTGGACCACCGACCAGGTCCTGGCCCGGGTGATGCCCGCCCCGCAGGCCATCCTGTCGACCATCGGTTCCGGCGACGTCGTCGCCATCGGCACCGAGGTCCCGGCGGCGGCAGCCGGCGCCCGCATTTCCGAACTCAACGTGGCAGGCAAGCTGCTGATCACCGCCCTCACCCGCTTCGGCAAGACCCAGGTCGCCGACGCGAAGACGATCCTCCAGGAGGGCGACTTCCTCAACCTGATGGTCCTGCGCAGCCAACTCGCCTCGGTCGGGCTGCACCTGGCGAGCCGGGGGAAGGAAATCACATGAAAGTTGCCATCGCCGGGGCGGGCAAGGTCGGCCAGTACATTGCCGCCGACCTGGTCGCCCGGGGCCACGAGGTCATCATCATCGAGCAGAACAACGAGTTGATCCGCCGCGATTCCGGCCGCATCGCCTGCACCTGGGTCTCCGCCGACGCCTGCGAACCGTTCGAGCTCAAGGGGATCGGCCTCGACACCTGCGACGTGATGGTGGCAGCCACCGGCGACGACGAGGACAACCTGGTGATCTCGCTGCTGGCCAAGCA
>DAIQBQ010000388.1:0-2556 GCA_036781065.1 Actinomycetota bacterium | reverse complement strand
CCTGGAATCAGGACAGTGGGATCTGCCCGCCGCGGCGGGCCACATCACGGCGCACACGGCGGGGAGCTTTCAGGTCAGTCCTGGGTCCTCCGGACCGTCGTCGCTGCGGCCCGGGCCGGCGTCCGTGGAGGAACCTGCGTCGCCGGCAGTGGCCGGCTCCGGGTCGAAAGCCGGGCGGTCGAAGCCGGAGCGCTCGAGCAGCTCGACGATCCGCTGCTCCGACCACCCCTGGCGCTTGAGCTCGATCATCAGGTTGACCGGGCCGAGCGTCCGCCCGCAGGTCGGGCAGTACGACCAGGAGTAACCGCCCTCGGGCAGCCGGCTGCCGCACCAGGCGCACACCTCCTCGCTGGTGCGGTCCTCGGTGAACGCCTCATAGCCGTCCAGAAAACCCAGGGCGTAGTCCCAGGTCACGTACTCGTCGGGGTCCGGCTCCCAGGCCGGCTCGTGGACCGGTGGCTCGCCCGACTCCAGGATCTGGCGCAGGTTGTCGGCGAGCAGGTCCCAGCCGAGGAAGTGGTCGTCCTCGCAGTCCGGGCAGTAGACGACGACACCCTTGATGCCACGCGAGGCGAGCACCGATTTCAGGGTATTGACGTCGACGAGATCCTGCTGAAGAGCCTCCCGCTCCTCGGCATCGATCTCTTCGGGGTCACCCTCGGAGTCGTCGGAGGGGTCGACGTGTTCTTCGTAGGCCATCTCCCCTATCCTACTCTGAGCCTTGGGCTCATCCTTCCCAACGGGGCCCGCCCGACGGGGCCCGCCCAATGGGCACCCGGAGGGCAACCGGCCCCCCTGCGGAAGAGGGTTGACCGAGGCGTCGAGACGAGGGAAACCCGGCAAGGAGGCAGGCGTGATTGAGGTCCGCATCGGAGTCATCGATTCCCCCAAGGAGCTGATCCTCGAGTTGGAGGAGGGGGCAGACGAGTTGGTGAAGAAGGTGAACACAGCCTCGGGTGAGTCGGCCGGGATGGTCTGGCTCACCGACTCCAAGGGCAAGCAGGTGGGCATCGCGGTCTCCCGGATCGCCTACCTGGAGATCGAGGCGGACCGGCCGCGCACGGTGGGGTTCGGGGGCTGACCGGGGCCTCGCCGCCCGGCGTCCGCACATCCGGCCCCCCTCCGGAGTGCAGGTAGGGCTTTCCCCCTATAATCCGGCCAAGATGGCGCCTCCCGGACACTTCAGCTCCCTGCTGCGCGCTCGGCGCGGATACCTGGCCACAGTTGGGGCACAAGAGGAGCCCAGGCTGGTGCCGGTGTGCTTCACGTGGGCCGGCGACCAGGTCTGGACCGCCATCGACGGCAAGCCGAAACGCAGCGAGATCCCCCAGCGCGCCAAGGACATCCGCCAGCACCCGAAGGTCGCCTTCACCGTCGACCGCTGGGACGAGGACTGGAGCCGGCTCGCCTGGCTCCAGGCCCGGGGCTTGGCCGTGCTCCTGCCCGAGGGGGCGGAGACCGAACGCGCCCGCCAGGCGCTCCGGGACAAGTACCCTCAGTACCACACGACGCCGCTGCAGGGTCCGGTGATCCGCATCGATGTCGACCGCTGGCTGGGCTGGGACCCATCAGCCGTCGACTAACCCGCCCCAAGGTCGCCCGCGTACCCCACCAGGGTGCACACGCGGTCCAGCAGCTTCACCGGCTCGAACGGCTTGGCGAACACATTCTCGTTCCCGATCAGCTCCCGGCACCGTTCCAGCGCCTCGTAGCGGCCGCTGAGCACGATGACCGGGAGGCGCTGGGTCGCAGGCTCGCTCCGGAGCCGGGCGAGCACCCGCTCCCCGTCGATCTCGGGCATCATCAGGTCGAGGATCATGAGGTCCGGGCTGGCTGAGCCCGCCTTCTCGAGACCCTCTACACCGTCCTTCGCCTCGAGGATGTCGTAGCCCTCGACCTCAAGGAGCACCTTCAGCAGCTCGCGGACCGAGGCGTCGTCCTCGACAAGGAGAATGGTGGAGCTCATCGTGGCGCGCACTCCTCCCTGTGGTGACGGTGACCGGCTTCACGGCCCCCTGAAGACACAACGCATCTCCGGCTAAAAAACCTACTCACCCAACCTGGCCGGTATCCTCGTCCCCTAATGGAGCCTACCTCCCCCCGGCCCGAGGTGGCGGTGGGCGCGATCGCTCTCCGCGAGGGCTCGATCCTGCTCATCCGCCGAGGCCAGCCGCCGTTCGCCGGGTGCTGGTCGCTGCCGGGCGGGCGGGTCGAGTGGGGCGAGGCGCTGGCCGCGGCGGTGCGGCGGGAGGTCGACGAGGAGACCGGGCTCGCCGTCGAGGTCGGGGTGCTGGCCGGCCTCGTCGAGCGCCGCTACCTGCCGGACTTTCACTACGTGATCCTCGACTACTTCGTCACCCCAACCGGCGGCGACCTCCGCCCGGGAGGGGACGTCACCGATGCCCGGTGGGTGCCCTATACCGACCTGGCTGCCCTGGAACTGAGCGAAGGGCTGCTCGATGCACTGCGCGACTTCGGAGTCGACCTGAGTGGCTGAGCACGTGGGGCTCAAACCTCGGGAGACTGCTCCGCCGGGGGAGGCGGCGGGGCGGGGGG
>DAIQBQ010000387.1:0-2572 GCA_036781065.1 Actinomycetota bacterium | reverse complement strand
CCAGGCCGGGGTGGTGGACATCACGGTGGTGACCGGCGAGGACATCACCCAGTTCAAGCGCCTCCTGGGCGACGGCTCGGACCTGGGCGTCCACCTGACCTACGCCTACCAGGAGGGCGAGCGGGGCATCGCCGACGCGCTCAGCCGGGCGGAGGCACTGGTGCGCGGGGACCCGATCATCGTGATCCTGGGCGACAACATCTTCCAGGAGTCGCTGCGCTCCGAGGTCGATGCCTTCGTCGAGCAGGGCAAGGGCGCCCGCATCCTGCTGAAGCAGGTATCGCCCGAGGACGCCCGCCGGTTCGGCGTCGCCGAGGTCGCCGACGGCAAGATCCTGGGCATCGAGGAGAAGCCGGAGTCGCCCCGGTCCGACCTGGTGGTCACCGGCTGCTACCTGTACGACGACCGGGTCTTCGACATTATCCGCACCCTGGTGCCGTCGGGCCGGGGGGAGCTGGAGATCACCGACGTCAACAACGTCTACATCCAGGAGCGGTCGATGACCTACGGGGTGCTCCGGGGCTGGTGGACCGACGCCGGGACGCCGGCGAGCAAGCTCAAGGCCTCGATCATGGTCGCCCTGGAGAAAGGCGTGACCTTCCACCGCTGAGCCGTGCGCTGGCCTGCTTCAGCGCTGCGGCGGGCCTGGGTGGTACTGGTTGGTGATGGGCGGCCGCCGGTCCCGGCCGAACGCCCGCCGGGTGATCTTGACCCCCGGCGGGGCCTGACGGCGCTTGTATTCGGCCCGGTCGACCAGCTGCACCACCCGCCAGACGGTCTCGGCCGGGAAGCCCAGGGCGACGATCTCCTCCTGGCTCCGGTCGTCCTCGACGTACGCCTCCAGGATCGGGTCGAGGATCTCGTAGGGCGGCAGCGAGTCGCTGTCCAGCTGGTTGTGGCGCAGCTCGGCGGTCGGCGGCCGGGCCAGCACCTCCTCCGGGATCACCGCCCGCCGCCGGTTGCGCCACCGGCTGAGCTCGTAGACCAGGGTCTTCGGGACGTCCTTCAGCACCGCGAAGCCACCGGCCATGTCGCCGTAGAGCGTGGCGTAGCCGGTGGACAGCTCGGATTTGTTGCCGGTCGACAGCACGATGCGGCCGCTCTTGTTGGAGATCGCCATCAGGATCGTCCCCCGGATGCGGGCTTGCAGGTTCTCCTCGGGCAGCCCCCACTCGGTCCCGGCGAACACCGGGGACAGCGCCTTCAGGAAGGCCTCCTGGACGTCGCCGATCGGCAGGGTCACGGTGGCGATGCCCAGCATGGCGGCGAGCGCCTCGGCGTAGTCGATGCTCTCGGCCGAGGTGAACTCGCTCGGCTCCAGCACCCCGAGGACTGCCTCCGGCCCGAGCGCGTCGGCGGCGATCGCCGCGGTCAGCGAGGAGTCGATGCCCCCGGACAGGCCGATGCACGCCCCCGCCCGGAAGCCGTTCTTGCGCAGGTAGTCCCCGACACCCAGCACGAGGGCCGAGTAGACCTCCTCGGCCGGCTCCATCTCGCGGGCCAGGACCGCGGCCTCGGGCGGCCCCCCGGGGGTGTAGTCCCTGGGGGTGTAGTCCCCGGGGGTGTAGTCCCCGGGGGTGTAGTCGAAGACGACAAGGTCCTCGGCGAACTGCACCCCGCGGGCGATCAGGGTGCCGTCGGCGGCGACCGCCAGCGACTGGCCGTCGAAGACCAGCTCGTCCTGGCCGCCTATCGTGTTGACATAGGCGAAACCGACGCCGAGCTCCCGCGCCCGGGTGGCGAGCAGCTCCTGCCTGGCTCCGCCCTTGCCCCGTTCGTAGGGCGACCCGTTGATGTTGACGATCAGTTGCGCCCCGGCCGCCGCGCAGGCGACGTGCGGGCCGTCCGGGTCCCACAGGTCCTCGCAGACGGTGATACCGAACCGCACGCCGGCGGCCTGGCTCACCACGATGGCCTCCCCCGCGGTGAAGTAGCGCTTCTCGTCGAATACCCCGTAGTTGGGGAGCTGGTGCTTGTGGTAGACGGCCTGTACCCGGCCCTCGGCCAGCAGGGCGGCGGCGTTGTACAGCCGGTCGCCGTCCCGGTCGACGAAGCCGACGACTGCGGCGATGCCCGTCGCGGTGGCCGCCAGGGCCGAGAGAGCGGCGAGGTTGTCGCCGACGAACGCCGGCCGCAGGACCAGATCCTCGGGCGGGTAGCCGGTGATGGCCAGCTCCGGGAGGGCGACCAGGTCGGCGCCGGCCGCCCGGGCGGCGGCGATGGCCGATCCGGCCCGGGCCGTGTTGGCCCGCAGGTCGCCCACCGTGGGGTTGATCTGGGCCAGGGCTACCCGGATGGTCGCCATGAGCCGAGCTTACGGCGACACGGCGACCGCCGACCAGGTTGCTCCCCCGTCAGTGGTGCCGTACAACCCGGGCGAGCCGTAGGGAACCCCGCCACCGCAGCAGGTGGCTGCCCAGCCGTCGCTGGCCCCGGAGAAGGTCGCCATCAGGACGTTGTTGCCGGTGGGGATCGCCTTTGCGCTCACCGAGGTGGCGTTCCAGCTCACCCCGCCGTCGGTGCTGCGGACCACTCCGTACCCGGCGACGGTCAGGAAGCCGGACGACGGGCC
>DAIQBQ010000386.1:0-2594 GCA_036781065.1 Actinomycetota bacterium | reverse complement strand
CGACGGCGAAGAACTCGATGACGTGGCTCCCCCACCCGTGGCTCTTCTCCTGCAACTGCACCCCGACGATCCCCTGGGCCTGGGCCGCCTCGGCCTCCGCCTGCATCCGCTCCATCGCCAGCTCCCGGGCCTCGTACAAGGCCTGGGTGAAGTTGGGCATCTCGACGTTGCGCCCAGTCTGGCGCATGGACTGCATCATCGACTGGTGGGCGACGTGGTAGACGCACGAGCCCATCACCATGCCGACCGGCCGGTAGCCGGTATTGAGCAGGGTCCAGAAGTCCTGGCCGGACAGATCGCTGGTGAACGGTCGCCCGCTCGGTGCCCGGTGGAGCTTGCCTTCCCGGTGGCGGACCGCGGTGCCGATGGCGATGAACTCGGCCATGTGCTCACCCCACTCGTAGCGGCCGATATCGAGGCGGACACCGACGATGCCGTCGGCGCCCAGTTGGTCCGCCTCCTCCTCCATGCGGGTCATCGCCAGCTCCCGGGCGCCGTACATCGCCTGGGAGAGGACCTGCAGTTCCTGGCTGGTCTTGTAGCCGGCGATCTGGATGCCGATGTGGTAGATCGAGCTCCCGACGACCAGACCGAGCGGGTCAAAGCCGGCGTGGCGCACCAGCAGGAACTCGTTGACCGACAGGTCGCTGGTGAACAGGCCCTGGCGGATCTGGGCGATCCGCTGCCGGGCCTCGGCGGGCACCCCCTCGAGGGACTGCGGGTCGTAGCTCATGGCGCTCCTTCGCTTGGGAGTGGGTGGGGGCCTCAGCCGGCCCGCTCGGACAGATCCAGGTTGGTGGTGACCGGAAGCGGGCGCGGCCCGGAAGCACCCGGCGCTTCGACGATGCCGGTCCCGATGACGTGCAGTGTGATAATCAGATCGACCCGCTTGCCTGCTCCGCCCTGGTCGACCTCGCGGGCGGCGATGTTCTGGCTCAGCTTGACCCCGATGATCCCGTGGGCACCCAGGGCCAGGGCCTGGCGGTTCAGCGCCCCGAACGCGGTCTCCCGGGCGGTATAGAAGGCCTGGGTGAAGTCGGGCAGCTCGGCATTCTGCCAGCTGCTCCCCCAGGCCCACCCGCTGGACATCTGCTGGGTCGCCCACTGCGGGACCACGTAGAACACGGTGGTCGCTGCCACGATGCCGACCGGCCGGAACCCGGCCGAAAGCAGGGCGTACACCTCCTGGCCGGAGAGGTCGGTGAGGATCGGCGGGTCGGTGCGCTGCTCGTTGCCGGTGCGCACCGCGGTCCCGACCGCCACCATCTCCACCGAGTTGGGTGCGAAGTCGTGAGCGCCCCACTGGATATGCACCCCGACGACAGCATCGGCCCCGGCGTGCTGGGCCTCCTGCTGCAGGCGTGACAGAGCCAGCGCCCGGGCGTTGTTCCACGCCTCCGAGAGCACGCCGAGCTGGTGGGCACCCCGGCCGTAGCCCCAGCTGTTCATCGGGGTGCCCTGCCAGCCGACGTGGTAGACGGAGCTGCCCATCACCTGCGAGACCGGGGTCAGCCCGGACTTGACGATGAGAGCGAACTCGTTGACCGACAGGTCCGAGGTGAACAGCGTCCGGTTGCCCTGGCGGAGCTCGGCCAGCCGGCGCACGGCCTTGGGCGGGATCCCGCCCTGCTCCAGGGCGGCCAGGGCGGCGGCGAGCTCGTCGGGGTCGGGTGGGGCGGGCGACGTGTCCCCCGGCCCCGGCGGGGGCTTGTGGTGGAAGATCGGCATGGGGTTGTTCGCCCTCCTCGTCAGGTCAGCAGCCGCTCGAGCGCCAGGCGGGCCTGCTCGCTTGTCCGGGCCTGGGCGGCGAGGTCTTTGGCCAGTGACTGGATCCAGTCGGGCAGGCCGAGGCGGTCGGTCTTGAGCACGATCCCGCGGACCGACTTCGCCCGGCCGCAGTCCAGGTCGCCCCCGGCACCGGGGACCAGCGAGTAGCGAACCTCGCCCAGGTCGATGGTGATCCGGGTGACCACTTTGTCGTGCGAGAACAGCTTCTTGCCGTGCCGCTCGACCTGCACCCGGCCCGGCAGCGCCGCCTCCAGCTTGCCGGCCAGCACCGCGACGAAGGTGGCCATGTCGCCGGCGTCAGCCCTGAGCGAGGCGGCAACCAGTTCGAACTCCTCGGGCTCCGCAGCCAGCGGCACCGGCAGGTCGGCGGGCAGCGGCCCGCTTGCGGGCGGCGCCGGTTCCTGCTCCATAGCAAACCAGTCTTCCAGAGCGAGGGAGACCTCGCCATCAGATCTTTCCCACCGGATGCGTGGGGCAGAAAAAGGTGCCGACAGCCCCGTACGGGTTGAGCCGGCCGGAGCAGTGGGGCTTGAACGCCCGATCTGTGGTCAGGCCGCCCTGCACCGCCAGCGAGAGCTGGATGAACGACTGCGCCAGCAGGGCGACCGCTCCAAGTGCGACCGCCACCCGCAGCCAGGCCCGCCCCCGCACGCGGGCACCCGCCCACCGTGACTGCGCCGCAGCGAGGACCGCCAGCACGATCGCCATCGCCGGCACCAGGACCGGGATCCAGTCCGCCAGGTAGCGGTAGGTGTCGCCCGGGAAGGCGAGGCCGGCGACGAGCGCGGCGAGGGCGCTGGCCATGA
>DAIQBQ010000385.1:0-2637 GCA_036781065.1 Actinomycetota bacterium | reverse complement strand
GAGCGGGGATGCAGGGGCGTTCGAATGTCGCCGTAATTGAGGGACACACCACTAGTCACCGCCAAGGGCCGGCGCCGGGTCGGAACACCTCTCCGTACCGTGCTCCGCCTTTCTTTGTAACGTGAAGGCTCTATATGTACCGCCACGTTACAAAGAACGGTTCTGGGGGGTCATTGGCCATGCCGGCGGGCTACCAGCAGCGCCGCCAACGCCAGCCAGAGGATCTCGGCCCCGATGAACACCCGCTCGAACAGCCCGCCGAGCGAGGCGGGGTGGAAACCGGCCCGCCCCAGCGCAAGGAGCCCTAGGGCGGCAATGACCCACACCACCCACAACACCGGGACCGCCGCCCGATCCCCTGGCCGCGCCCGGACGTCGATGGTCAGCAGCAGCGTCCCGACCAGGCAGGCGGTGAACCCCAGGAATGCCGCCGTCAGGTGGACGACGCCGTGGGCAGTGACCGGAGCTCCCCGGAGGTCGTCCTGGAAGAACGCCAGCACAGTCGAACACAGCGCCCAGGCCGCGACGAGGCCGGCCCCGGCCCGCGCCAACCCACGGCGGGGCAGGCCGAGCCACAGCGCCCCGGCAGCGGCAAAGGAAAGGACCCCGCGCAGAACGAAGTTCGCATCCATCAGCCAGGAATACGGCCCGTTGCCGTAGTCACTCTCGGCGTTGTGCAGCAGGCTGAGGCTGGGGTGAAGGAAGCGCAATGCCACGTCGATGCCGACGTAGGCCACCGCCCCGGCAACGGCGACCGCTGCCAGTCCCTTCACCCGGGAGCCGGCGCTGCCCCCCGCTGGCGCGGCCAGGGCTCAGCCCGTCTGCGGATGCGTCGGGGTCGAGCCGTCGGGGGCCAGCAGGTCGAAGCCGTCGGGGGTGTTCAAGAATCCGGGGGCCGTCCCCGGCGTGTCGTCGACCCCGTACTGCCACACGATCTGCTTGGAGATCGGGTCGATGCACACCACTCTCGCCCGGTAGTCGTCGTTGGCGCAGATCAACCCGCTGGGCAGCCGCTCGGCCAGGCTGGGGTGGTTGAGCTCGGCGTGCCCCGACGTGGGGGCGTAGCTCCACACGATCGTCCCCTCCCGGGTGAACTCGTAGATCCCGCCGGGCTTGGAGTAGTCGGCGACCAGGTACAGGTCCGGGCCCAGCTGCTGGGGGTCGGACACGTAGGAAATCGGCAGGTGGAGGCTCCACACCACGGTCCCGTCCGGCTTCAGCTCGTCGATCCAGGAGCCGTGGATCTCGGAGATCAACACGTCGCCGTTGGCAAGCGCGGTGTCGCCGTTGGGATAGCCGATGTCCGTCGGCGGGTTGTGCTGGCAGGCCGGGTCGGTCCCGATCGCGTGGTCAAACGTGTACTGCGGGGTCAGGAACACGATGCGGCAGTTGAGGGCGTCGGCGACCGTGACCTCTCCGTTGGCCAGCAGGTAGGCGTCGTCCGGCTGGTTCAGGAATCCCGGCGCGCGGCCCGGCTGCCTGGTGTGCCCGTAACTGTTGATCACGGTGCCCGTCGGGTAGGACAGCTCGATGATCGTGTCCTGCTCCTCCTGGTTGGTGATGATCGCGGTGCCGTGCCGGGTGAAGAAGGCGTCGTCCGGGAAGTAGAAGCCCTGCGGCGGCGCCGGAGCCGAAGCCGACGGGAAGGTCCAGCTGACCTGCTTGGTTGGCGTGACCAGGATGAGGCGGTTGTTGCCGCGGTCGGCGATCAGCATCTGGCCGACGAACGGTGCCGAGAGCGCGGCCGGGGCCGGCCCGAGCGTCGCCTCCGCCACCGAGGCCACCGGGACACCGGCCTGGTTCTCACCGCCGAGGATCCAGGCGGACGACCCGGAGGCAGACACGGACATGTCCGAGAGGGCGACCGGCATGGTGGCCACCGGGCTGAGCGCCGCGGTCGACGGATCGAACTGCGAGACGGTATCGGTCACCTGCCCTCCAGAACGACCGCCGAAGACGTAGAGGTTCCCGCCGATCGCTGCGCCGACCGCGTGGGAGAGCCCAACCGGCAGCTGCCCGGCGACCGATGCCGTTCCTGCTGCCAGGTCGACGACTTGGATCGCCGTGCTGTCCGAACCGTTCGCCAGCTCGCCGCCGATAACGTAGACCTTCTGCCCCGAGGCAACGACGGCCGGGTAGCGGACCGGCTCCGGCAGTGCCGCCACCGGCCGGTAGCTCACCCCGTCCGAGGTCGCCAGCACCTCCGGGCTCCAGGCCTTCCCGTCGTAGCCCCCGGCAATCACCGCCTGGCTGCCCACCATCGCCACCGCGAGGTCGGCCCGGGGACCGGGCAGGCTGCCGATCTGGTGGGCGGCACCCCCGGCACTCAGGCCCTGGGCGGCACTGGTCAGTGCGGTCGCACCGCCCCCGAACACCACATCGGTCCCAGCAGGCCCCCCGAGGACGGCGCCGGCGGCGTCATGGACCGCGACGGCGAGGTTCCCGACCGGTGACACCGCCCCGGTGCTGGGGTCGATGTCGCTGATCGACCCCGACGTGGCGCCGTTCAACCCCAGCCCGCCGAGCACCCGGATCGACTGCCCGTGGGGCAGGGCGACCGCCCGGGACAGCGGCGCCGGCAGTGTCCAGGAGGTCGGGGTGACGACCAGCGCCGGCGGCCCCGCCGGGGCGCTGGAG
>DAIQBQ010000384.1:0-2707 GCA_036781065.1 Actinomycetota bacterium | reverse complement strand
CACCATCTCCCGCTTGTACTCCTCGCTGCCCCGGTGGTCGCTGCGGGGGCTGCACGCCCCTGCGGCGGAGGCGGCCGCGGAGTTGATCGTGGACTCGTTCAGCGAGCCGCTCATCACGATCCGCTCGGCATCGTGGCACTTGATGTTGGACGGCCCAACGCCGGTGAGCCCGATGCCGCAGAAGGAGGCCGACCCACCCGACTGCTGCAGGGCGACACCCACCGCGACGGTGGCGAAGTCGCCGACCTTGCGCTCGATCTTGTGGTACTGCCCGAAGTTGGTCGAGCCGGGGACCCGGGCTTCGACCGCGATCTCGTTCGACGCCAGCGAGTTCGAGAACGGACCGGTGGTGAACGACTCGATCGGGATCACGCGCTCGCCGTCGACGCTGCGAGCGACGATCTCGCCGCCGAGGCACATCATCACCGTCACCCAGTCCCCCTGGGGGTCGGAGTGGCAGCAGTTGCCGACCAGCGTGCCCCGGTTGCGGACGACCGGGTCGGAGATGGTCGGGCCGGCGGAAACCATCAGCGGGTGGCGGGCCTGGCACAGGGCCGACCGGACAATCGCTCGGTTGCGGGCGAGCGCGCCAATGCGCAGGTAGCCGCCGGCTTCCTCGATGTAGTCGAGGCCCTCGACGTTGTTCAGGTCGATGATCGTCCCCGGTGCGGCGAAGCGCAGCTTCATCAGGGGGACGAGGCTCATGCCCCCGGAGAGGACCTTGGCGTCGTCCTGGTAGTAGGCCTTCATCTGGCAGGCCTCATCCAGGGTCCTCGGTGCCTCGTAGTGGAATCGTGCGGGATACAAACGGACCTCCCTTCCAAATACCGGTGGTTAGGTTTCGGCGCCAGGCGCCCTCACGTATTGGTCCTCGCTGCAACTACGACAGGTAGCGGCCACGGCGGCCCCGGGGGGGAGCGTCGTCGCCACCGGCAGGCTCCTCGGCAGCGGGAGCCGGCGCGGCGGCCTTGGCTGCGGCCCGGGAGGCCGGCGTGTCGGTGTAGGTGATGCCCGACACCGTGTCGTCGGTGTCCCGGTTGCGCGGCCGTTCCCTCGAGGGCAGCCGCTTCTCCGGGATGGCCAGCGGGATTTCCTCGCTGGTGGGTTCGGGCCGCGGGACCTGGTGCGGCGGCCACGGCCCGGGGACCGGCTGGCCGGCAATCTTCAGCATGTCGACCACCTCGGGCCACGCCCAAATCGTGGGGCTCGTGGGGTCCTTGTTCACCTTCGGCGCACCTTCGATCAGCTCGAAGATCCGTGGGTTACCTCTCCCTTCAGCCACTGCGACACCACCCCTTTCCTGATGCAGCAAAGCAAGTCCTGGTCACTTCAAGGAACAACGCGTCGAACGGTGCTGCCCAAGCGCGAGAAAGCCTCATGGCGGGAATTCACGAAGGAGTGCGTGCCCGGGAGCGGGCTGGCGTGAGGGTGTGGAAGGGGAGAGTGGGGTGGGGGTGTGGTGGAGCGCGACGCGGGCATCGCCCTCGGCGTCGTGGCCTTCCTGCGGGTGTGTACATCTCAGGTCGATCAGTCGGCCCGATCGTACGTCCAACGGCTTCCCCCACCGGTGCCGGATGACCCCCAACCCGGTTGCAGAAAATGATTCTACTTTGTTTCTCGGCGAAACGGACAGCGAGCACTGTACGCCCGCGCCGAGGGACTAGTCAACTCCACTTGGACAGCCCGGCGAGGTCCGGCATAGTTCGGGGGATTAGGGGCAGGAACTGGGGATCCGGTGTTTTGTGGATCATGGGCCCTCATTATTGAGTGTAGCGATCCACAAAACTGAACTATGGTCTAGCTGATCGTGGCCCAGCTCGGCCTAGCTGTCACCCGCGAGCGGGCACAACCAGCTTGATGGCAACGCTTGGCAGTCCCGCAGTTGCTGCGAGTCAGCGGCCCTCTTGCCGCCGGCCCGACGGGTCGGCGCTCTGCTTGTGCACGTCGGCGTCATGGGAGAGCATCAGCTTCTTGGTGAGGTTGGACTCGTAGTCGCCGATCCATTCCTGCTCCCAGTGCTGCACGTACTGCTCCTCGTTGCAGATCGGCTCGTAGCAGGCGTTGAGCTCCTGGGCGATGCCCTGCCGGATCGACCGGGTCCCGCCGGGGACGAGGAAGTAGGCGATGTAGAGCTTCCACTGGGTCCCGGCCCGCTCGGTCCAGCACGGCGCCGCCGGGTGCTTGAACGGAAAACCCTCTTCGGTAAAGTTGTCGGTGTGGCCGACGTAGACCACCGCGTAGGTGTCCTTCTCCGCCTCAGGTTTGTACATGATGGCGTAGACGCCCGGCTGGTCCAAAGGATTCCAACCGCCCAGCGTGTAGGGACCTTCGAATGAGTAGCCTGCCAGACTTCCAAGGCGGATCATAGACGCGGCCTCCGGCGGATATAGGCGGGGACAGCTGGGCGGTCCCCGGTGCGGACACTTATTCTCGCCCACTTGCGCCGCGTATGCATAGGCGGCGAGCCGTGGTACCACTGGTAGTACGGAGGTACGAGCCTTGACGGCTCAGTCGCACGACAGATCCGGGGAGAGGAAAAGACCACATGAGCGACTTCAGGGAGCACGCACCGGACACCTGGGCGAGCAGGGCCGCCAAGGCGGGTGAGAAGGGTGGCTCTCTTGGCGCCGCGCTCGGTGCTGCCGGGCGGGCGGCGCCGCCCGGCGATGCTCCCGCCAGCGGGCAGCCGGCGATCGGCGGGCAGCCG
>DAIQBQ010000383.1:0-2742 GCA_036781065.1 Actinomycetota bacterium | reverse complement strand
CGCCCCGCTCCTGTTCACGGCGCTCGGCAACCAGTTCGTGTCCTACAGCCTGAGCCAACCGATCAATGCCCTGCCGCTGATCATTTACAACGGGGCGCTGTCCCCGTATCCGGCGCAGATCCAGCGAGCCTGGGCGGCGGCGTTCACCCTCATTGCCATCGTGTTGGTACTGACCCTGGCGGCGCGGTTCATCACCTCTCATAGGAGCGCGGTCTAATGGCGGCCAGTTTCGAAATCTCCAACCTCTCGGCCTGGTATGGCCCGCGGCTGGCCATCGAAGAGATGTCGCTCTCGGTGGAGCCCAACCGGGTCACCGCGCTGATCGGTCCGTCCGGGTGCGGGAAGTCGACGTTCATCCGCTGCCTCAACCGGCTCCACGAGCTGATCCCGGGAGCGCGGGCGGAGGGGGAGGTCATGCTCGATGGCCAGGACATCTACGCCGGCGACGTCGACCCGGTGGCGGTCCGGCGCTCGGTCGGCATGGTGTTCCAGCGGCCCAACCCGTTCCCGACGATGTCGGTCTGGGAGAACGTCGCCGCCGGGCTGCGCCTGAACGGCCGGCATTCCAAGAAGCATCTGGATGAGGTCGTCGAGAGCGCGCTGACCCGTGCCGGGCTGTGGGACGAGGTCAAGGACCGGCTCAGCGCCCCGGCGACGGGTATGTCCGGGGGCCAGCAACAACGGCTGTGCATCGCCCGGGCCACCGCCGTCGAACCCGAGATCCTGCTGATGGACGAGCCATGCTCGGCGCTCGACCCGGTCGCCACCTTGCGGATCGAGGACTTGATCATGGAGTTGCGCGAGAAGTTCACCATCGTGCTGGTGACCCACAATATGCAGCAGGCGGCCCGGGTCGCCGACCGGACCGCCTTCCTGCTCGCCGAGAACACCGGCGACCCCGGCCGGATCATCGAGGTCGGTCCCACCAAGAAAATCTTCACCCAGCCCGACGACAAGCGAACCGAGGGCTATATCACCGGCCGGTTCGGCTAAGGCATTCCCATGGTCGAGCCGCGCAAGCACTTCCACGACGAGCTGGACAAGCTCGAGACGACGGTGCAGGAGATGGGGACAGCCGCCGGGGCAATGCTACGGCAGGCGTTGGAGGCCCTGATCGACGACGACCCGGACCTGTGCGACGCGGTGATCTCAGGCGACGACATCGTCGACGCCCACTACATCCTGATCGAGCGAGGCGTCGTCGAGCTGTTCGCCCTGCAGGGGCCGGTCGCCACCGACCTGCGGCTGCTCGCTTCGGTCCTCCACGTCAACCTGCATCTCGAGCGCGTCGCCGACATGGCGGTGAACATTGCCAAGATCACCCGGGCCTCAGCCGGCTTGCCGAGGAGCCAGCCGGTGCTGACCAAGCTTCAAGAGATGGGCACGATCGCGACCACGATGCTGGCGGCGTCGCTGGATGCCTTCGCCCGCCGGGACCTCAGTCTGGCCCGGGCGCTCCCGGCGATGGACGACCCGCTCGACCAGCTCAACCGGGGGATGCTGACCGAGGTGCTGGCGGACTCGAAGAACAAGCCGATGCTGGAGTGGGGGATGCAGATGCACGTCGTCTCCCGGCAGTTCGAGCGGGTCGGGGACCATGCGGTCGACATCGCCGAACAGGCGGCCTACCTGGTGACCGGCGTCTTCCAGGAATTCACCGACGCGTCGCACCCGGAGATCGAGGCCAACAACCGGCTGACCGAAGCCGGGATCTAGGCTTGTAGGAAAGCTCCCGCTTCCAGAGCCGGTTAAGCGCGGAATTTCTGGAGCGAACTTCAAGACCAGCGGCGCGGTGCCGCCGAGCGGCGGGCACCACGGGGAGCGGTCCGCCGCCGACGGCAGCGAGGTCGAAGCGACCCCCGGGGGTGGAGGGGGGGTTACCACCCCCGGGGCGCTTCCGGGCTCGGTGTACCCGGCGACGCGAGAGGCACCGCCGGTTACCTCACCGTCGAACCGGACCGAAGCCAACGCTACCAGCCGGACCTTACGGGAATGTTACGAACGCCCAAACACTCGATGAACGGCCGGTAAAATCACCGCTCCAATGCAGCGTTGAAGGCGTTCATTGCCTCCCTACTAAAGAGGACGAATCGAATCTCCTCAAGAGTGGTATCGGCCTGCCGAACGGTGTCGAGAGCGACGCGGGCGGCACGCTCGATCGGGTAGCCGAATGCCCCGGTCGAGATGGCCGGGAAGGCGATCGTCGCCGCCCCGAGGACCCCCGCGACGCTGAGCGACTCGGCGTAGCACGAGGCGAGCAGGGCGGAACGATCCTCCCGGGGGCTCCAGACCGGCCCGACGGTGTGGATCACCCAGCGAGCCGCGAGCTCGCCGGCGCCGGTCGCCACCGCTTGTCCGGTCGGCAGCCCGTCCGGGTAGCGATCGGCCCGGAGCCGGCGGCACTCGGCCAGGATGGCCGGCCCGCCGCGGCGGTGGATCGCCCCGTCGACACCGCCCCCGCCGAGCAGGGAGGAGTTGGCGGCATTGACGATGGCGTCCACTTCCTGGAGCGTGAGATCTCCCTGGACCAGGCGGATCATCGTCATGAAACGGCAGTTTACGGCGTCGGTGGACCCGGAGAAATGGCTGTCGGCCGTGCGATCCGGATAGCATGTCGCTGCATGGCACGCTGGCGACGACGGTGCCGGTCAGGGTTTCCCGCCCGGAGGGCACCCGGGGCACCCGCCCGCCCCCTCGAACAGACGCTCCTCGCCCAGGGGGCACCCCGCGCCCGGAGGGCCC
>DAIQBQ010000382.1:0-2799 GCA_036781065.1 Actinomycetota bacterium | reverse complement strand
GTCGAAAAACGACCCGCCAGCCGGGGTCTGGGCCATTTCGCGACAGCCTGATATATGCGAGTTTTCGCACACAAAAAGATCTGGGAGGCGAAGTGGCTCGCCTGGCGGCGGAGTCTGCACGCCCTTCTGGGCAGTATGAGGAACGCTCGCGAATGCTCGTCGTCAGCGACGCCTGGTCCATGGTCCCCCGGAATCGGAGGCACTAGCCTCAATGACTGATCGACCACGTTGATGCGCGTCATGTATCGTTGGCGCCGCCGGAGGGGATCAGAGACCGATGAAGATATTCGTAGACTCCGCCAACCTGGCTGACCTGGAAGCCGCCCTCTCCCGGGGGTTTCCTGCTGGCGTCACGACGAACCCCTCCATTCTTGCCAAGGAAGAAAAACGCGACTACCGCGAGCACATCCGCGACATCATCGACCTGATCCGGAAGTGGGGACCGCCCCTGCCGCTTTCGGTCGAAGTGTTCAGCACCGATCCCGACGAGATGTTCCGCCAGGCCGAAGAGCTGGTGGCCAGCTTCGGCGACTACCCGGGCCTCACCGTCAAGGTGCCGATCGGGTGGGAGGAGCTCCGGCTGATGGCCCGGCTCTTCGACCAGAACATCTCGGTCAACGCCACCGCCTGCATGTCGTTCAACCAGGCGGTCATGGCGCTCAACGCCGGCGCCCGCTATGTGAGCCTGTTCTGGGGCCGGATCAAGGACACCGGCTACGACCCGGCTCGAGTGGTGGCCGACGTCCGGGCGGCGATGGATCGCATGCCCACATCCGCCGAGATCATCGTCGGTTCGATCCGCCACCTGATGGACGTCAACGAGGCCATGCTCGCCGGGGCGCATATCGTGACCGTGCCCCCTCCGTTCCTGGTGAAAATGTGCCAGCATCCGAAGACGGACCAGGTCGTAGCTCAGTTCTGCTCGGACTTCGCCAGGTGGCTGTCCTGAGCCGCCTGCACCGGTAATCCAGTCAAGGATCGGAGCAGCCACGTTGGATCTTTCCGGGCGCGTCTGTGTCGTCACCGGTGCGGGGCGAGGGATCGGCCGGTACACCGCCGAGCGATTCGGCCGCAGCGGGGCGACGTTGGCGTTGTGCTCGCGTACCGCCAGTGACCTGGAGCGGGTTGCGCGGGCGGTGGCCGGCACGGAGGTCGAGGCCCAGGCCTGCGACGTCGCCGACCCGGCCCAGGTCCGGTCCTTCGCTGCCGCGGTGAGGGAGCGCTTCGGCCGGGCGGACGTGCTGGTCAACTGCGCCGGCATCCAGGGTCCGGTCGGCCGGCTGACCGAGGTCGACCCGCTCGCCTGGCTGCAGGCGATCCAGGTCAACCTGCTCGGCGTCGTCCATGCGGTCCGGGCCTTCGCCCCGTTGATGCGCGAGACCGGAGGGGGGCGCATCATCACGATGTCGGGCGGGGGGCTCGGCGGTTCCTCCTTGTCGTCCCGGCTGAGCGCCTACACCGCTTCGAAAGCGGCGGTCGTCAGCCTGACCGAGACGCTCGCAAAGGAGTTGGCCGACGACGGCATCCTGATCAATGCCCTCGCTCCGGGAGCGATCAACACCGCCTTCGTCGATCCCGTGGTCGCCGCCGGGCCCGAGGTTGCCGGCAAGAACCTGTACGAGGCCACCGTGCGCCAGCGGGCCGGAGGGGATCCGATCGAGAAGGTGGGGGATGCGATGCTGTTCCTCGCCTCGGAGGCCTCGGCGGGGATCACCGGCCGGCTGATCAGCGCCAAGTGGGACCCGCTGGCGGACGTCGCCGCCGAACCGCTCGACGAGGACCGCTACCGGCTGCGAAGGATCGATGGCGTCATGTTCGGACGGGTATGAGGATCGTCGTCACCGGGGCCGCCGGTTTCATCGGATCCAATCTCACCGACTCCCTGCTGGCCTCCGGCCACCGGGTCCTGGGCATCGACAATTTCTCAACGGGGAGCGGCGAGTTCCTCGAAGGCGCGCTCGCCCGGGACAGCTTCCAGCTGCGGACCCTCGATCTCCTCGACGAGGGGGCCGCCCTCCCCAAGCTGTTCGACGGCGCCGACGCGGTCGTCCACCTGGCGGCCAACGCCGACGTGCGCTTCGGCTGGAACGTGCCGGACCGGGACCTGAAGCAGAACATCGTCGTGACGCACAACGTGCTGGAGGGGGTCCGGCTGGCGGGGGTGCCCCGCTTCCTGTTTTCGTCCACCGGCTCGGTTTATGGCGAGGCCTCAGTCATCCCGACCCCGGAGGACTGCCCGTTCCCGGTCCAGACCTCGCTGTACGGGGCCTCCAAGCTGGCCGGGGAAGGGCTGGCAGCGGCCTACGCCGAGGGCTGCGGGATCACGACGACCGTGTTCCGCTTCGTATCGATCATGGGTAGCCGGTACACCCACGGCCACGTGGTGGACTTCATGGCCCAGCTGGCGCAGCATCCGGACCGGCTGCGGATCCTTGGCGACGGCAAGCAGCGGAAGAGCTACCTCGACGTCACCGATTGCGCGGCGGCCATCGTGAGCGTGCTTGAGCGGACCGGGGGCCACGAGGTCTACAACCTGGGCGTCGAGGACTACTGCACTGTCGACGACTCGGCTGGCTGGATCTGCTCCCGGCTCGGCGTCGATCCGGAACTGCAGCACACGGGAGGAGACCGGGGCTGGGTTGGCGACAACCCGTTCATCTACCTGGCGACAGCCAAGATGCGTGCGACCGGATGGACGCCGGTGTACTCGATCCGGGAGGCAGTCGAGCGGACCGTGGACTACCTGCGCGAGCACACCTGGATCCTGGGCCGCGTGGATGTGCGGGCATGAATGTAGCG
>DAIQBQ010000381.1:0-2800 GCA_036781065.1 Actinomycetota bacterium | reverse complement strand
TGTCGCCGCCGAACTTCTCGATCAGCGCGTCGGCCAGCACCCAGGCGACCGCCGCCTCGCCCACCACCGCGGCGGCCGGGACCGAGCAGGCGTCGGTGCGCTCCCGGAAGGCGGCGGCCGGTTCGCCAGTGGCGAGATCGACCGTGCGCAGCGCCCGCTTCAGCGTCGCCAGCGGTTTCATCGCCGCCCGCACTCTGAGCGTCGGGCCGATCGTCATGCCGCCCTCGGTGCCACCGGCGTGGTCGCTGTGCCGCCGTAGCTGCCCGTCCTCCAGGAAGATCTCGTCGTGGGCCTCGGTGCCCCGCAGCCGGGCCAGGGCGAAGCCGTCGCCGACCTCGACGCCCTTGATCGCCTGGATCGACATCAGGTGCATCGCCAGCCGGGCATCGATCTTGCGGTCGTAGTGCACGTGGGAGCCGAGCCCCATCGGCACGCCGTAGGCGATCACCTCGAACACGCCGCCGAGGCTGTCGCCGGCCTCCTGCGCCGCCTCGATCTCGGCGGCCATCGCCGCCGCCCCGACCGGGTCGAAGCAGCGCACCGGGGAGGCGTCGATCGCCTCCAGGTCCTCCGGGCCGGGCCGGGTGCCCGGCGCAGCCGAAGCGGCCCCGATGGCGATCACGTGGCTCACCAACTGGATCCCGACCTCGTCGAGCAGGGCCTTGGCCAGCGCACCCGCCGCGGTGCGGGCGGCGGTCTCCCGGGCGCTGGCCCGCTCCAGGACGTTGCGGGCGTCGGCGAAGCCGTACTTGGTCATGCCAGCCAGGTCGGCGTGCCCGGGGCGGGGCTCGGTGAGCACATTGCCCGCCGGCGAGCCCTCCGGCGACATCACCCGCTCCCACTTCGCCCACTCGGAGTTGCGGATCACCAGGGCGACCGGGCTGCCGATCGTCCGCCCGAAGCGCACGCCGCCGAGCAATTCGAGGTTGTCCTGCTCGATCTTCATGCGCGGGCCGCGGCCGAAGCCGAGCCGGCGCCGGGCCAGCTCGTCGGCGATGCGCTTGGTCTGGATGGGGATCCCGGCCGGCAGCCCCTCGACGATGACGCTCAGGGCCGGGCCGTGGGACTCCCCCGCGGTCAGGTAGCGGATCACTGCTTCATGGTATCGGGCGCCTGTGTGGGCAGCGCCGGCGGCCGGGTGCCCCTGGGCGGCCCGGGTGCCTGCCCGGCGCGGGGTCAGGCGGTAACGGAGCCCTCGTTGAGGTACTGGTTCATGTCCGACTCCCGGATCCGGTAGTTCTTGCCGACCCGCAGTGCGGCGAGCTGGCCGGACTTGATCAGGCGGTAGACGGTCATGTTGGAAACGCGCATGATGGCGGCCACCTCGCTGACGGTCAGCAGGTGGTCTCCGGTGAAACTCTTGCGTGGCGGCATGGCATGCGAAAGGTAGCTACTGATGACGCTTGTTGTCAAATAGCACTCTCGCCACAAACGACACTCGTGTAACGCTGGCTCAGGACGGGTTGCGGCCGGGCGCGGCCTGCCCCTCGGCGGCAAGGGACAAGTGTCATGTTTTCCTAGTGGAATCCGACGGCATTCAGGACAGCGCATTCAGGACAGCGCCAGCTTGACGGCCGCGGGCGTCACCCGATCCAGGGTTTGAGCACTCCCGGCCCGATCAACAGCATCGTGAAGGCACCCAGGGCCATGAACGGCCCGAACGGGATGGCATCCTTCAGTCCTTTCCGGCCCACCACCAGCAGCAACGCCCCACCGAGACCCCCCAGCAGCAGCCCGAGCAGCGCCCCCCCGGCCACCAGGGTCAGCCCGAACCACCCCAGGGAGAAGCCGAGGTACGGAGCGAATTTGACGTCGCCGCCGCCCATCGCCGCCGGGGCGGCGAGCCCGATCAGCAGCATCGGCGCCCCGTAGGCGACGGCTCCGATCGCCGCGTGCTCCAGGTTCGTCCACCGCCCGTGGTAGGCGGCCGCTGCCACGAACAGCACCACAGCAACCACCGAGGCCGGGCCGAGCACGTTGTTGGGCAGCCGGTGGTGCTGGATGTCGATCGCCGAGAGGATCACCAGCGAGGTCCCGAAGGCCAGGAACGCCGGCAGCTCCGGGTGCACGCCCAGGCGGGCGACGATCGCCTCCCAGACCAGGGCCGTCGCCAACTCGATCACCGGATAGCTGACCGGGATCGGGTGCTGGCAGGCCCGGCACCGCCCGTGCAGCACGAACCAGGAGACGACCGGGATGGTGTCGTACCAGGCCAGCACCGTCTCGCAGTTGGGGCACGACGACCTCGGAGCGACCACGGAGTAGTTGCGCGGCAGCCGGAACACGGCCACCGTGGCGAAGCCCCCGAACGCCAGACCCCCCAGCAACGCCAGGATCAGGTAGGCGGCGGTCGGGCTCACGTGCTCCCCGTCCGGGCCGCCCGGGCACCCTCCCACATTGCCTGAACCGGCGCCGCGACGCCGGTAAGGATCTCGAACGCCAGGGCCGCCTGGTGCACCAGCATGCCGAGCCCGCCGAAGGCCACCGCGCCCTGGCGTGCCGCCTCCCGGACGAGGATCGTCTCGGCCGGGTGGTAGATCAGATCGACCACCACGGCGTCGGGGCGGATGGCATGGGTTGGGATCAGCGGCTCCTCGCCCTGCTGGCCGACCGGCGTGGCGTTGACGATCAGGTCGGCGGCGGCGACGGCCGCTGTGACATAGCCGTCCAGCGCCACCGCCCGGAACGTCGCACCCCCGGCGAGCGGCGCCAGCGCCCCCGCCCGCTCGGGATCGCGGGCGAGCACGGTGATCGCCGACGCGCCGGCAGCCCCCATGCCGGCGATCACCGAGCGGGCCGA
>DAIQBQ010000380.1:0-2814 GCA_036781065.1 Actinomycetota bacterium | reverse complement strand
CGTAGGGAGAGTCCCGTCCCCCCGGCGAGCGGCCTGGTGCATCCGGCACGCGCCCTCCATTGTGACGCCGATACGGGCAGTTTGCCTCCACCCGGTGGCCCCAGCCTCCTCGTCGTGGGTCTGACCCTCACCTGGTCGTCGTAGTGCTCTTTGGGCGTTTCGCGGCGACGAACTTCTCGAAGTCCTTCTCGGTCTGGTCGGCATAGCGGCAGGCGAACTCCACGAGGGCGTTGTCGAACGCATCGCTCGCCCCCAGGTAAGCCCCGATCACGGCAGCGTCGCCGGACCGGGCGTGGGCACGGGCGAGCACCCATCCGCACGCCCGGGCGTAGTCGGCGAGTTGGCCCGGCGCCAGCACCTCGGTGTCCACCGAGCGCTTCATGTCGGCCAGTTGCCGGACGTAGTAGTCACGGCCGTCCCTTCCGCGCACCCACCCGAGGAACAGATCGCTGGCCGCCTGCGCAAGTCGCTGGCCGTTGACGACACGCTCGGCGTGGTTGGCGTAGAGCGATGCCCCGGCGGCGGCCTCCAGCACCGAGGCCTGTGCCTCCTTGACCTGCAGGAACAGCGGGTCGGCGTCCGAAGAGCCAAGGAGCAGGGCGGTGGCGCAGCGGGTCCCGACGCTGCCCACCCCGACGACCTTGCGCACCGCGTCGACCAGCCGGTACCGGCCGAACAGCACCCGCCGATCGGGCTCGAGGCTCGCCTGGTAGTTGGCCAGGAGCACCGCCATCCCGCCGACCGACTCCGGGCTGTCGCTGGCCGGGCTCGAGCTCTGCGGGACGTGGCACAGCAGCGGCGGGTCGTCCTTGAACCGGGGCTGCCCGTTGACGACCTCGGTGAGCTTGCTCAGCTCCTGCGCCGGTACCACGGCACGCGCCTTGGCGATCGTTGCCTCGGCCTCGGCCTTCGGGAGGGCCAGTGTCTGGTAGGCCTCCTCGGCGGTCACCCGGCAGTACCAAACCTCCAGGTTGGTCCAGCGACCCATCTCCCGAATGCGGGTGCGGTAGCTCTCGACGGCTGCGCGGGCGGCCTGCTTCGCCTTCTCCTCGGGGTGGTGGTAGCTGCGGGCGGCGACGACGAAGCTGCTGGCGAGCCGCTTGAGGTCCCACTCCCAGGGCGCCGGCAGGGTCTCATCGAAGTCGTTGACATCAAAGATCAGGTTGCGTTCCGGGGTTCCGTAGAGTCCGAAGTTCGCAAGGTGGCAGTCGCCGCAGGCCTCGACCCGGTTGCCGGCGACCGCGGTCGAGGCCAGGTCGTGGGCCATCACCACCGCCGCCCCGCGCAGGAAGGCGAAGGGGGACGCAGACATCCGCTGGTGGCGGAGTTCGACGAGGTCCGCCAGCCGTTCCCGGTCCTGGGCATGGATCAACTGCACCGGGTCCGGCCGGTTCTTTGGCGGGGACCAAGCGGCCTGGTGGGCCCGGGGGACCTCCTTGCGAAGAGCTTGGCCGCGGGCGACCCGCCGGGTGTAGCTGGTGGGCTGGGCCCGGTGCTTCGTCCGATCGGCCACGACTCATCCTACGTGCACATGGGGGGCGAGCGACCGGCGGTCGGATGTAGATTGGGGGCGGGGTGCACCAGCCCGTCCTGACGCGAGGATTTCCCGATGATCCAGCCCGATGAAGCCGTGTCACCCACCGGCAATGGCGCCGGGAAGGGCGCCACCGGTTCCTCATCGCACTCCCGCTCCGCCGAGGCCAGGTCCCCGAACGGCTCCCAGCGCCGGACCGCAAAGGGCTCGGCGCGACGCCGGGTCTCTCCCGTACCGGCCAAGAACCCGGATGCGCTGCGCCCGGAGATCCGCTACCTCAACCGGGAGCTGGCCCGGCTGGACTTCAACGCCCGGGTGCTCGCCCTCGCCGAGGATCGCAACCTGCCTGTGCTGGAGCGGGCGAAGTTCCTGGCGATCTTCAGCCAGAACCTCGACGAGCTGTTCCAGGTCCGCGTCGCCGCCCTGCATGAACAGCTGCTGGCCGGGTCGGCGGCGCACTCGCCGGACGGGCTGACGCCGCAGGCGCAGCTGGCCCAGGTGCGCGAGCGGGCCGAGGCGCTGGTCGCCCGCCGGTCCCGCACCTTCCGGGATGAGCTCGTTCCCGACCTCGATGCGGCGGGCATCCGGTTCTCGCAGTGGAAGGAGCTTGACGAGGGCGATCGGACCCACCTCGACGGGGTGTTCGAGCGGCGCATCTTCCCGGTGCTCACGCCGCTGGCGGTCGACCCGGCGCACCCGTTCCCGTACATCTCCAACCTCTCGCTGAACCTGGCGGTGGTCGTCCGGCAGGGCCCCGGCGTGCCCCCGCTGATGGCCCGGGTCAAGGTGCCGCCGCTGCTGCCTCGTTTTGTCGTGCTACCCGACGGCGAGCGGTTCGTGCCGGTGGAGCAGGTGATCGCCGCCCACCTGGGGGCGCTGTTCCCGGGGATGCAGGTGCTCGCCCATCACACCTTCCGGGTCACCCGGCAGGCCGACTTCGAGACCGATGACGGCGCCTCGGACATCCTGCTCGCGGTCGAGACGGTGATCCGCCAGCGCAAGCGCTCCCCGATGGTCGTGCGCCTCGAGATCGAGAAGGGCATGTCCGACTGGGTCCGTGAGCTGCTCATCCGGGAGCTGGAGCTGGACGACTCGCAGGTCTACGCCATGCGCGGGCCGCTCGACCTCACCGGCCTGTGGGCGCTGTGCGGCCTCGACCGGCCCGATCTGAAGGTCGAGCCGTGGATCCCGAGCATCCCGCCCCGGCTGGCGCCGAGCGCCGTCGGGGCCGGCCTCGCTTCGAGCGGCCTGGCGATGCCGACGCCCGCCCAGGCCACCCC
>DAIQBQ010000379.1:0-2825 GCA_036781065.1 Actinomycetota bacterium | reverse complement strand
CCTCGCTGACGTAACCGGGCACCAGGAAGTCGAGCAGGTCGCGTATCCGGGCCAGGAACCCCTTCGCCGCCTCCTGGCTGAGCACGTACCCCCGCACCCGGCGGTTGAGGCCGGTCAGCGGGCGAAGCTCCTCGATCCAGTGCGGGTTGGGGAGGAAGCGCACGTCGAAGACCAGGTCGGCGTCGAGCGGGATCCCGTGCTTGTAACCGAACGAGATCACGTTGACCGCCATGCCCGGGCGGCGGGAGGTGTCGACGAAGAAGGAGCGGATCTTGTCGCGCAGCCCGTGGACGTTGACCTCGGTGGTGTCGATCACCAGGTCGGCCTGCTCGCGCAGGCCCGCCATCAGGGCACGCTCCTCCTTGATCCCATCGATCACCCGCTCGGCCGGGGCGAGCGGGTGGCGGCGGCGGGTGGCCTCGAACCGGCGGACGATGGTCTGGTCGGAGGCCTCGAGGAACAGGATCCGGTACGGGATCCCCCGGTCGCGCAGCTCGGAGAGGGCCTTCTCCAGCTCGGGGAAGAACTCTCCGCCGCGGACGTCGACCACCAGGGCGATGTCCTTGACCTTCGCCCCCGGCCCGGCGACCAGGCTGGCCAGCCGCTCGATCAGCGCCGGGGGGAGGTTGTCGACGACGAAGTAGCCGAGGTCTTCGAAGTTCTTCGCCGCCTCCGACCGACCGGCCCCGGACAGGCCGGTGATGATCGTGAACCGGGGTGTCCCCGGTGCCAGCGTCATCAGCCCGCCTCCTTGACCGGCTCCAGTTTGACCGGCTCCAGCCCGTGCAGTGCGTTGTAGATCCGCACCGCCAGGGCGGGCCCGATCCCGTGCACCACGGCCAGGTCGTCGGGGGAGGCGGCGAGGACCCCCTTCATCGAGCCGAAGTGCCGGATGATCGCCTTGCGCCGGGTGTCGCCGACGCCAGGCAGCCCGTCGAGCAGGCTCGCGGTCAGCCGCTTCTTGCGCTGGGTGCGCTGGAAGCCGACGGCGAAGCGGTGCGCCTCGTCGCGGATCCGCTGCAGCAGGTACAGCGCCTCGGAGGCCCGGGGGATGACCCGCGGCTCGGCCTCGCCCGGGACGTAGACCTCCTCGAAGCGCTTGGCCAGCGAGACGACCGGGATATCGGGCAGGCCCAGGTCGCCCATGACCTGCGTCACCGCGTTCAGCTGCCCTTTTCCGCCGTCGATCACCACCAGGCCCGGCCGGTAGGAGAACCGGGTCGCCCGGTCGGTCGGGCGGTCCTTCTCCTCCAGGTAGCGGGTGAACCGGCGGCGCAGCATCTCGGCCATCGAGGCGAAGTCGTCCTGGCCGTCGACGCTGCGGATCTTGAACTTGCGGTAGTCGGACTTCTTCGGCAGGGCGTCCTCGAAGACGACCATCGATCCGACGACGTCGGTCACCCCCAGGTTCGAGATGTCGTAGCACTCGATGCGCAGCGGTGCCTCGTCGAGATCGAGCTGGCCCTGCAGCTCGTTGAGCGCCCGGGAGCGGGCGGCGAAGTCCATCGACCGCTTGAGCCGGCTCTGGGCGAAGGCCTCCCTGGCGTTCTCCTCGACGGTGGCCAGCAGGGCGCGCTTGGCGCCCCGCTCGGGGACCTTGATGGCGACCTTGCTCCCCCGCTGCAGCTTGAGCCAGTCCGCCAGCACCCCCTGGTTGGCCGGCAGCACCGGGACCAGCACCTCCTTCGGGACCTCCTGCGCATCACCGTACAGATCCTCGATGAACGAGGCGACCAGCTCCTCCGGCGACAGGTCCTCCACCCGGTCGACGATGAACCCCTTGCGCCCGGTCATCCGGCCCGCTCGCACAAAGAACACCTGGAAGGCAGCCTCCAGCTCGTCGCCGTGGAAGGCGACGGCATCGAAGTCCTCCGGGCGCTCGGTCACCATCTGCTGGCGCTCGACCACCCGGCGGACGGCAGCGAGCTGGTCGCGCTTGCGGGCGGCGACCTCGAACTCCAGGTTCTCGGCGGCGGTCGCCATCTCGGCCTGCAACTGGCGGACGACCGGCTCGTGGGCGCCCTCCATGAACGAGCAGAACTCCTGAACGATCTTGCGGTGCTCGTCGGGGGTCACCGCCCCGATGCACGGCCCCGAGCACCGGCCGATGTCGTAGAGCAGGCAGGCCCGGCCGGAGCGGTGCGCCCGGTCGAACACCCCCGGCCGGCAGGAGCGGATCGGGAAGACCCGCAGCAGCAGGTCGAGCGTCTCCCGGATGGCGTAGGCGTGGGTGAACGGGCCGAAGTACTCGGTGCCTTTGCGCTTCTTGCCGCGGAGCACCATGGCCCGGGGGAACTCCTCGTCGAGGGTCACCGCCAGGTACGGGTACGACTTGTCGTCCCGGTAGCGGACGTTGAACCGGGGCCGGTACTTCTTGATGAAGGTGACCTCGAGCTGGAGCGCCTCGACCTCGTTGGCGGTGACGATCCACTCCACCCGGGCGGCCTCGGCGACCATCGTGGCCGTGCGCGGATGGAGGCCGGTCGAGAAGTAGTTCGGGATCCGGTTGCGCAGGCTGAGTGCCTTGCCGACGTAGATCACCCGGTCCTGGGCGTCCCGGTACAGGTAGACGCCGCTCTGGTCGGGGATGTCGGCGTTCCGAGGGCGCCACGGTGGGTCGTATGCCATCTCGGGCCCATTGTAGGAGCGGCGGTACCGGCGCCCCGCTCTCTGTTGGCCCGCCGGCAGCAGGGAAGAACTTGATCTGAAATGGCATCCAATCGGGCGGCCGCGGCGTCGGTACGGCTCCTGGCCGCGTCGGCCGCCGGGGTGGTCGCCGGCGTAGCCACGGCGTTCGTGGTGCCGTGGCAGCCAGCGGTGCTCAT
>DAIQBQ010000378.1:0-2828 GCA_036781065.1 Actinomycetota bacterium | reverse complement strand
AACCAGGCGGCCGCGGTGGCGGTGGCGACGCCGTGCTGGCCCGCCCCCGTTTCGGCGATCACCCGCCGCTTCCCCATCCGCCGGGCAAGCAGCATCTGGCCGAGCGTGTTGTTGATCTTGTGCGCCCCGGTGAAGGCGGTGTCCTCCCGCTTCAGCCAGATGTCGGCGCCGCGCAGCTCGTCGGTCAGCCGCCGGGCGTGGTAGAGCGCGGTCGGGCGCCCGGCGACCTCCTTCAGCAGCGAGTGGAACTCGTCGTGGAAGGCCGGGTCGGCCATGGCCTCGCGACGGGCGGCGTCGAGCTCCTCCAGCGCCCCCATGAGCACTTCGGGGGCGAACCGGCCGCCGTAGGCGCCGTACCAGCCCCGCTCGTCGGGCAGCGAGGGCACAGGCTCCGCGGGTGCGAGTTGGGGGGTCACGGTAAGCGAGTCTACCCGGGGCTACCGCTCGGGGACGGGAAGCCCCAGCAGCGCGGCGGCGGCCGCACCGGGGTCCTCGGCCCGCATCAAGGCCTCGCCGACCAGGATCGCCTCGATGCCGGCACCCTCCAGCTGCTCGACATCGGACCGTTCGGAGATCCCACTCTCGGCGACCACCGCCACGTCGGGCGGGATGTGCACCCGCAGCTTGATCGCCAGGCCCTTGTCCACGGCGAAACTGGTCAGATCCCGCTGGTTGACACCGATCAGCGACGGTCCCCCCGGAGCCGCAGCGAACGCGGCGTCCAGCTCCCGCTCGTCATGCACCTCGATCAGGGCGGCCATGCCCAGCTCAGCCGCGGCAGCAAAGAGC
This sequence comes from Actinomycetota bacterium, assembly GCA_036781065.1. Lineage (GTDB taxonomy): Bacteria > Actinomycetota > CADDZG01 > JAHWKV01 > JAOPZY01 > DAIQBQ01. Next base: position 2,039 of record DAIQBQ010000378.1, on the reverse strand, counting down.
TCGGCGAACAGCCCCCGGTCGGGCAGCGCCAGCACGATCAGCAGGATGGCGTCGGCCCCGCCCACCCGGGCCTCGACGACCTGGTACGGATCGATGACGAAGTCCTTGCGCAGCACCGGGAGCTCGGCGGCCTCCCGGGCCTTGGCCAGGTCGTCCAGGGTCCCCGAGAAGAACTCCGGCTCGGTGAGCACCGACAGCGCCCGCGCTCCCCCCTTTTCGTAGGAGATGGCGACCTGGCCCGGGTTCAGCTCCTCCCGGATCTTGCCCCTGGAGGGCGACCTGCGCTTGACCTCGGCGATCAGTGACATGCCGGGAGCGGTGACCGCGCCGGCAAAGTCACGCAGCGCCGGGGCAGAGCGGAGATCCCGCTCCAGGTCGCCGGTGCTGCGGCGGCGCTCAGCGACCGCCACCCGCTCCCGGGTGCGGTCGAGGATCTTGTCGAGGTAGGTCTGCATGGCCGCCGACGTTACCATCAGCCCGGGCCGTGCCTCGCCGGCCGGCAAAAGCCGTGCCTCGCCGGCCCAAACAAAAGCCCAAACAAAAACTGCTGGGATCAGACCCCGAACACGTGCAGGACCAGCTCCCTGGGCCTGGCGCCGTCGAGCTCGATCAGCAACAGCCGTTGCCAGCGGCCGAGCAGCGGCCGCCCGGCCCCGACCGGGATCGTGTGCGAGGCCCCGCCCATGAGCATGTGGGCGATGTGCGAGTGGCCGTTGATCGGCTCATCCCAGTCCCCGATGTTCTGGGTGCGCCGGGTGAGGTCGTCGTGAGCGTAGTAGACCCCGGGCGGCGCCAACTCGGTCAACCGCTTGCGGAAGTCCTCGATCAACCCGTCTTCGTACTCCCCGAGCACGAGGGTGGCGGTGGTGTGGGCACAAAAGGCGACCGCGCAGCCTTCGGTAACGCCGGAATCCTTGACTGCCCGCTCCAGATCCTCGGTGACGTCAATCACATCGAGGCGGCAGGTTGGGTTGAGCTGGAGTGTCGTGGTCGCTGATCTCACTGCACCTTCCCTCCAATCGGCTGAAGTGGGGTGGCCACGGACTCTGGTTCCCCCCTGCTGCTGCCCGGTGCGCTCACCGATCCCGGCGAGGAACCCCGGTCCTGCTGCTCTGCCTCCGCTCCGCTGGGCCGGGCCGGAGCCGCGTCCCACACCGGGATCACGAACCGGAACACCGCCCCGCCGGCCTCCCCCTGCTCGGCCCAGATCCGGCCGCCATGCCCCTCGACCACGGACCGGGCGATCGCCAGGCCGATCCCGGTGCCTCCGTCGCTGCGCGCCCGGGAGCTGTCCACACGGTAGAACCGTTCGAAGACTCGTGGCCGGTGCTCGGCTGGGATACCGGCCCCGGTATCGGCGACGGACACCGCGCACAGCCCCCGCTCCACGGCGGCGCTCACCGTGACGGTCCCGCCGGCGGGGGTGAACCGGAAGGCGTTGTCCAGCAGGTTGAAGAGCACCTGGTGGAGCCGCTCGCGATCGGCCTTCAGCGCCGGCAGGTCGCCGGCGACCACGTTGCGGGCGGCCACCGCCCGGTCGGCCCGGGCGACGCCGACCTCGGCGATCACCTGGTCGACCAGCGCGCTCAACCCCACCGGCTCCAATTCCAGCGGCACGTCGCCCGACTCCAGCCGCGACAGGTCGAGCAGCTGCTCGACCAGGCGGGCCAGCCGTTCGCACTGGCCGAGCATCAGCGCCAGCGTCTCCATGTTCGGTTCCTCGACCCCGTCGAGCAGGTTCTCCAGGTGGGCCTGCAGGGCCGAGATCGGCGTCTTCAGCTCGTGGGAGACGTTGCCCACCAGCTCGCGCCGGCTCTGCTCGACCCCCTCGAGCTGGGCCGCCATGCGGTTGAACGCATCGGCGAGCTGGCCCACCTCGTCCCGCGACTTCGCCGTCACCCGGTCCCGGTAGTCGCCCTGGGCCATGCGGCGGGCGGCCTGCGCCATGTCGCGCAGCGGGGTGGTGAGCCCGCGGGCCAGGAAGCGGGCAGACAGCAGCCCGATCGCGGCGGCGATCGCCCCGGCCGCCAGCAGCTGCC
>DAIQBQ010000377.1:0-2831 GCA_036781065.1 Actinomycetota bacterium | reverse complement strand
TCAGCCTGCGCCGGAGGCGGCTGCGGGGGCCCCGACGGCGGTTCAGCCTGCGCCGGAGGTGGCGGCCCCGACGGCGGTTCAGCCGGGGCGGGCGGCGAGCCGGCGGGTTCCACGCCCGCTGGCTCCTCCGGTTCGGGGCGCTCCGGGCGCTCGGGCCCGCTACTGGTTGCCATCGCCTGCCCTTCGCCGTCGGGTCATGAGAAACTCGGGAGCATCAGGGAAAGCGTCCCACATCTGGTGCGAGCCTACCGGCTCATCATCCGGGAGCTGTGGAGCCGTAACGACGCAGGGCGTAGCTGTGGTTTGAACCGCTGGGCCCACTGACCGCGTAATCTCCTCGGACCGGCCGCAACTCGAACCGGCGCCAGCTCGGACCAGCCCGGCCGGCCGCCTGCCCGGCTACCCGCTCTTGATCGGTGCGGTGTTGGGGTTGGCCTGCTGCAGCAACGAGTTCAGCGGCCCCAGGTCCCAGATGCCGGAGATGTTCGACGACTTGATCAGCCCCAGCTTCTGGGCGTTGACCGCATCCTGGTCGACCGAGGACCCGATCGGGTCATTGCTGAACGAGATCCGCGACCAGGCGAGCAGCTTCTCGGCGTCGGTCATCTTGAACCCGGTCAGCGTGTTGATCGCCGTGGCGACGTCGGTCTGGATTTGCGGGGTCTCGGTCGACACTTCCAGGTTGCTGATGACCTGGCCCGCCAGCAGGTCGTCGACCGCCCCCGGCTGGGCGTTGAGGTAGGAGGTGCGGGCGACGAGCACCGCCGTGGCGTACTGCCCCTGGGAGGGCGAGCTCTGCCACATCGTCGATTCGTCGACGAACACGTTGGCGTCGTCCTCGACCTGCAGCCGGGTCGCCCACTGTTCGTCCACCCAGGCCCCCAAAAGGTGTCCCGAGGCGTACTGCTGCAGGATCGTGGGGTTGGGCTCGTAGACGATGTGGACGCTTGTCGCTGGGTTCAGGCCGTTCTGGGTCAGGTAGGCGCGCAGGGCGACGTCTTGGTCGCTGCCCTGCTCCGGCGTGGCGATCGTCCCGCCGACCAGGTGGCTGGCAACCTTCTGCGGGAAGTACTTGGTCATCAGGAACGACCCGCCGCTGGTCGCTCCGGAGATGATCTTGATCCCGCCGTTGGTCGACTCGTAGACGCTGATCGCCGAGTTGGGGTCGATGTAGGCGGCATCGATGCTTCCCGACGACAGCGCGCTGACCTCAGCGGCGGCCGTTGTGAAGGTCACCGGGGTGATCGTCACGCCGCTGACTTTGGCGTACAGGCCGTCCTGGAAGCCGACGACTGCGGTCGCCTGGGTCAGCTGCGGCAGGTAGCCGAGCCGGAGCGTCACCGGACCGCTGGCCGTCGGCGACTGGGCACCCGTGGACGTGCCGACGGTCGGGTTGTCGTTCGTGCACGCCGCGGCGGCAAGGGCCAAAACGATACCCAGCACAACCAGCGCGAGACGTGAGGATCGAGTCAGCATGGTCGGCGGAGCTCCACTCTCGGCCCCGTTGAGGTCCCGGGAGGGCGATCGTATGCCGCCCAGCCCAAGGTTTGCTGTGACCTGGCTTTTGTCAGTCGCACACGCTGCTGTCAGTCGCACACGCTGCGGACCCGGCTGGCGGTCGCCCAGGTGAGGCAGCCCACCTCGGCGAAGGTCAGTAGGTCGGGGTGGCTCGGGATCACCCGGAGGGCGAAGCCATAGCGCCCCGGCCGCTCGCAGATGAACGAGCCCTGGTAGCACCAAGTGCCGTCGTCGGTCCGGGTGGCGACCTCCATCGGCTCGATCAGCTCGGACTCCAGCTCGTCGGTCCCGTCGAGCGGCCCGTGCACCAGCTGGACGGCGACGTCGTTCGGGCTGAGCGGCCCCAGCCCCACCTGGGCGGACACCCGTTGCCGCTGGCCGAGCTTGGGAACGGTCTCCTCGTCCCCGGCCTCCTCGATCGAGATCTCGGACCAGCTGCTGACAACCCGTTGCTTCCAGGCGGCGAGCGCCTTGGCCCGCTTGTAGCCGTCGGCGGCCAGTTCCTCGGACCGGGCCGCCGCCGGCTCGTAGGCCCAGGAGACGTACTCCCGGACCATCCGGCTGGCGCTGACCTTGGGCCCGAGCGTCTTCAGCGACTCCCGCATCCGGTGGACCCACACCCTCGGCACCGAGCGGCCCCGGCGGTCGTAGAACAGCGGGATGACCCGGCGTTCCAGCGCCTCGAACAGGTTGGCTGCTTCGACCCGGTCGCGGCGGGCCAGGTCCTCGTAGCCCTCCACGGACGGAATCGCCCAGCCGTTCTCGGACTCCTTGTCGTACATCTCGTCCCACCAGCCGTCGAGGATGGAGCAGTTCAGGACGCCGTTGAGTGCCGCCTTCTGCCCGCTGGTCCCCGATGCCTCCAGCGGCCGCCGCGGCGTGTTGAGCCACAGGTCGACCCCTTGGCAGAGCACCTTGGCCACCGACAAATCGTAGTCCTCCAGGAATGCCATCCGGCGCCGGAGGTCGGGATCCTGGGCGAAGTTGAAGATCTCGCGGATCATCGCCTTGCCCGGCTCGTCGGCTGGGTGGGCTTTTCCCGCGAAGACGATCTGCACCGGCCGGTCGGCGGAGCTCAGCAGCGCCTTCAGCCGTTCCGGCTGCGACAGCAGCAGTGTCGGTCGTTTGTAGGCGGCGAACCGGCGGGCGAAACCGATCGTGAGGATGCCCGGGTCGAACACGTCGTCGCACCAGGCCAGGTCGCCCTCGCTGACTCCCTGGGCCAGCCGGGACTCCTTCAACCGGCGCCGGACGAAGGTGACCAGCCGCTCCCGGCACTGGTCGCGGACTCGCCACAGGTCCTCGTCGGAGGC
>DAIQBQ010000376.1:0-2849 GCA_036781065.1 Actinomycetota bacterium | reverse complement strand
TGCCGACCGCGCTGACCCTGGGCGGCCCGCCGAGGCGGATCGGCAGGGTCTCACCGCCGTCGCCGAGCCACTCGGCAAGCTCACGGGGGGAGGCGCCGATCTGCACCCAGCCAATCGCGCCCGGGTCGACGCCCGGGTCGTTGAGCCGCCACACGACGTGATCGATCTGGACGGCCACCGCCGCTCCCGGGCCACCGGTTAGGAATCACTCATCAGGGCGCGGCCAGTACCCCCCGACTGGGCTGCGCCGGTTGCATGCCGATGGAAGCGCACGCTGCCCGGGCGGACGCTTGGGTCGATCCGAAGGTCGCGCCGCCTGCTGCGGCGCCACTCAGCGCGGTCGCCGGCACCGGCCCGGAGAGCCGCCCGCGGCTCACCGGTAATGCACTGCTGGATGCCCTGCCGGATTCCGAGCGGGTGTCGATCGTCCCGCTGCTGCGCAGGGTCGCACTGGCCGCCCGCCAGCTGCTGTCCGAGCCGGGCCAGGCGATCGAGACCGTCTACTTCCCGGTGAGCGGCGCGATCTCGCTGGTGGCGGTCACCGGCGACGGCTCGTCGGTCCACGTGGCCTCGGTCGGGCCCGAGGGCGTCGCCGGCATCCCGGTGTTCTTCGGCGCCAGCTCGGCCCCGAACCTGCGGGCGGTGGCGCAGATGCCGGGGGCGGCGCTCGCCATGCCGGCGGGACAGTTCGCCCGCTGCCTGGACCGGTCGGCCCCGCTGCGACGCCTGGTCGGGTCCTACGCCCACGCGCTGCTGACCCAGGCCGCCCAGGAGGTCGCCTGCAACCGGCGGCACAGCGTGCTCGAACGGTGCAGCTGCTGGCTGCTGGTCACCGCCGACCGGGCGCGGGCGCAGGAGTTCCCGATGACCCAGGAGTTCCTCGCTGAGCTGCTCGGGACCCGGCGGGCATCTGTGGTCTCCGCCGCCCGGGCGCTGCAGGATGCGGGATCCATCCGCTACCGCCGCGGCCGGATCCGGATCACCGACCGCGCCCGCCTCGAAGCGTCCGCCTGCGGCTGCTACCGGGTGATCCGGCAGAGCCTGCTGCCAGCCGGGTAGTCGCTGCTGCCCAACGGGCGCTCGCTGCTCTCCTGCGAGTCGTCGCTGCCCCCGGGCAGGCGCTTCCGGCCGCGACCGATAGACCGAAATTACCTGTCCGATTCGCTCTTTTGTGCAAAAGAGGGTGCTATCACACCGTCTTTCGCTCACAAGCGCTAGCTCAAACCAGACTATTCGTTCACAAAACCTCGGGTCAAGCCCCGAAACCGAAGTTACTTCGGGTTAGCGGCCCAACACTATCTCCGCGCCCGCCGAACGGCGGCGGGGCCCCGCCCCGCTATACCGTTGCCGGAGGGGACCCGGTGACACCCTCCCGGACCGCCCAGAGCGCCGCCTGGGTGCGGGAGGGCAGGCCGAGCTTGATCAGCATGTTGCTGACGTGGGTGCGAGCCGTTCGCTCGCTGATCGACAGCGAGCGGGCGATGTCCCGGTTGGACAGGCCCTGCGCGACGAGCGCGAGCACCGCCTGCTCCCGCCGGGTGAGGGTGGCTGCCGTGTGCGGCTTCGGCGAGCGCAGCGAGAGCGACAGCTGGCGGGCGACGGTGGGGTCGAGATGGACCTCGCCCCGGTAGGCCGTCCGGACGGCTGCCGCAACCTGATCGGGATCGGCGTCCTTCATCAGGTACCCCCCCGCTCCGGCCTGGAGCGCGGCGTGTACCCGCTCCGGCTCGGAGAAGCCGGTCAAGGCGACCACCCTCAGGTACGGGTACCGGTGGCGCAGCGCCCGGGTCAGTGCAATCCCGTCCATCCCCGGCATCACCAGGTCGGTCAGCACGACGTCCGGGCGCCGGCAGCCCGCGGCGAGCTCGGCGATCAATGCCAGGGCCTCCTCGCCGCGGGCGGCTTCACCGACGACTTCGATGTCGCCCGCCAGCTCCAGATAGGCCCGTATGCCGCGGCGGACCAGTCCGTGGTCGTCGACGAGGAAGACGTGGATCACCTTAGACGCCGGGGACATCGCTCACGGCGTCTTCCGGCCCAACGGTAGCGCTGCGGCGTGCGTTCCCATCGCACCCCCCGCCCAGTGTGGCAGCGGGTTTGAGACCGGTCAATCCGGGCGGCGATTCGGGCATACTGCGGGAGCGGCCCGCGCCCAAAGGGCACCGGAGAGCACCCGGAAGGCACCCGCTGCAACCCCTTGCCCGTCGACGCCGAGGAGGAACACCAGCGATGTTCGCCCAACTGACCCACCTGCAGGGATCGCCGGACAAGATCGCCGACACCATCAAGTGCTACTACACCGACACGGTCACCGCGACCGCGGAACAGTCCGGGTTCAGTGGCGGCTACCTGCTGGCCGACCGCGCCTCGGGGCGGCTCATCCTGGTTGGGACCTGGACGAGCGAGGCGGACCTTCGCTCCGCAGAGTCCGGGCTGGCCCCGGCGATAGCCCGGTTGATGCGGGCGGCGGGCGTGGGGGACCAACCGGCGACGGAACGCTTCGAGGTGATCGGGCAGGCCTCCGGCAACCTGACCGTCCGGCCAAGCTGACCTGGGCGCACAGCCCGGTCATCAAGGCCACCCGCGAGGTTTGAAGCTTCACCTACGCAGAGTGTGGGTCAAGCTTCAAACCTCGCTCAGAGCCGATCCGCTAGTACCCGTACCCGTAGGTGTAGGTGTAGGTCGGCTGCGGGCTCGGTGGCGGCGCCGCGGTGGTCGGGCTCGGTGGCGGCGCCGCGGTGGTCGGGCTCGGTGGCGGCACCGAAGGGTGGGTCGGGACCACCGCCGGGGCGTGCGTCGCCGCTGGCGATGGCCTCGGTGCCGGGCTGGCCGGCGGCGGCGTGACCCCG
>DAIQBQ010000375.1:0-2849 GCA_036781065.1 Actinomycetota bacterium | reverse complement strand
TCCTGCACAGCCGCTTCGGTGGCCGCACCAGCAGGAACGGCGCTGGAAACTGGTTGCGCCACCGCGCTTGGCGCCACCGCCTCAGCAGTTGGTTCTGGGGGGGTATTCGGTGTGTCGGTCATCTCTTCCGCGCTCCTTCCCAGTCAGTATCTTGCAACGATCCAATCCAACCGATCGGCTCGCTCAAAGACAATGGTGCTGGCAACAATCTTGAACTGGTAGTGCTAGCCCCACCTTTCGTGATCGGATCGTGATCGGATCGTGATCGGAAAGGCCGGCGGAAGGATCGTGGCGCCCATCAAGCGATGGCCGACGGCGCGCTGGGCTCGAGCTGGTCGAGCTTTGAAGCCTGGCCTACGCCCAGTGTGGGCGAGGCTTCAAACGTTCGAGGTCAACCGTCGATCCCGGGTGCCGCCGCGTACTCCTCGTCGGTCACGTGCTCTCCCCATACGGCGCTGGTGCCGGCCTCATCGACCTCGAGCATCGCCAGGTGGGTCATGAACCGGTTGGCGACGGCGCCGTGCCAGTGGTCCTCGCCCGGCTCGAAGAACACCCGGTCGCCGGGCCGGATCACCTCGATCGGGCCGCCACGGCGCTGGGCGACGCCGATGCCTTCGCTTACGTAGATCGTCTGGCCGTTCGGGTGGGTATGCCAGGCGGTCCGCGCTCCCGGGGTGAAATGGACGCTGGTCGCTGAGAGGCGTGACCCGGCAGACGGGCTGGCGACGGGATCCAGGTAGACCGTGCCGGTGAACCAGGTGGCTGGACCCGGCGTGGTGGGGAGCTGATTGCGGGTGACCTGCATATCCGTCCTCCTGTGGCGTGTTGGGACTGGAGCCTGGATCGACCCTATCCCGCGGGTTGGCGCTATGCAGTTGACTGGAAACCGTCAAGCCAAGGAGGTGAGCCGATGCGCGCAACCCTGATGTTTGGAGCCGGTGACGTCCGCGTCGAGGATGTCCCCGACGCCCGTCTCGTCGAGCCGACCGACGCCCTGGTAGCGGTCAACCGGGCGGCGATCTGCGGCAGCGACCTGTGGCCCTACAAAAACATGGAACCCGCCGAATCGGGCCGGCCGGTGGGTCACGAGGCCATCGGCGTCGTCGAGGCCGTCGGTGCAGAGGTCCGGACCATCAAGGCCGGTGACTTCGTCGCCATGCCGTTCGCCTACTCGGACGGCACGTGCGACTTCTGCCAGGACGGTCTGTATACCTCCTGCGTCCATGGCGGTTACTTCGGTACCTTCGAAGGCGGCGGCGGTCAGGCCGAGGCGGTGCGGATACCGTACGCGGACGGGACGCTGTGCCTCCTGCCCGGCGACCCGGACGAAGCGCTGGTTCCCTCGCTGGTCACCCTCACCGACGTCATGGGGACCGGCCACCACGCCGCCCGCGGCGCCAGGGTCCGTCCGGGCTCAACCGTTGCCGTCGTCGGCGACGGTGCCGTGGGGCTGTGCGGGGTGATCGCCGCCCGGCGGCTGGGAGCCGAGCAGATCATCGTGCTCGGCCGGAACCCGGCCCGGCTCGCCCTCGCCAAGGAGTTCGGCGCCACCGGGACAGTCGCCGAACGGGGCGATGCGGCGGTTGATCGGGTGAAGGAGATCACGGGCGGCCACGGCGCCCACTCCGTCCTGGAATGCGTTGGGCTCGAGGACTCCTTGCTCACGGCGATCGAGATCGCCCGCCCGGGCGGCGCGGTCGGGAGGGTGGGCGTACCGCAGGACGACGCCATCCCCGGCTCAATGTCGGCGTTCCACAAGAATGTCAGCGTCGGGGGTGGCGTGGCGCCGGTTCGGGGCTACTTCGATGTGCTCCTGCCTGACGTCCTCGAGGGCCGGATCCAACCCGGCCGCGTCTTCGATCTCAGCGTCGGCCTCGACGGCGTGCCGGACGGCTACCGGGCGATGAACGAGCGCACCGCGATCAAGGTCCTGGTGAAGCCCTGACCCTCAGCCGATGTACGGCAACACCACAGTGCAGGGCGGCGCCACAGCATGGGCCGGGTCCAGGGCGTTCAGCACGTCCTGAGCAGCGACCGGGTCCGCGGCCAGAGCGGCATGGTCGGCCAGGTCCAGCGGGCACTGGTCCTGCACTGCGATGTTGGTCACGTTGGGTCCCGTGAGGTACCCACTGGTGTACGGGGTGACGACCTCGTCGAACTCCGTGACGATGTCGGTGAAGGCCACCCCGGGCACCGCTGGGGCGCTGGCGTCAAGCGACGCCAGGAAGGACGACCCGGGCAGGAATTCCTGGCACGACCCGCAGAGCTGGGTCACCAGTGCGGAACCCCCGGGATCCCCGGCGGCCATAACGCTCAGCAGCGACGAAAGCCCGTTCATGGTCGTCCCGTGGAAGGCGGGGGCCAGGCCGACGTAGCGGGCGACCTTGGCCGCCCCGCCGAGGATCTTCATGTAGTAGTAGGGCATCGTGGCCCCCTCGGAATGGCCGACGATGTCGACCTTGGCGGCACCGGTCGCCGCCAGCACCCGGTTGATGAACGCCCCCAGCTGCTGAGCGCTCTGCTCCATCGGCTGCAGGCCCCCCACCTGGTCCAGCGGAGGCACCAGGCCCGGGTCGGCCCCGTAGGTGAGGGCGAACACGCAGTAGCCGTGGTCAGCCAGCAGCGGCGAGATGGTCTGCCAGTTGTCGGTCATGTTCGCCAGCAGGCCATGGACCAGCACCACCGGCTCGGGGTGGGCCGCCGTCGGCTTGCAGTCCCAGTTGTTTGACCCGGGCGGCGACGCCCCCGGGCTGAGCGCCTCCGCCGCCGCTCCGGCCAGCATGGTGTACGGCACCGGGTAGCTCGGCGCGGCGCTGGCGGGGTGGGGCAGCTGGAAAGCCGTGAGCGTG
>DAIQBQ010000374.1:0-2861 GCA_036781065.1 Actinomycetota bacterium | reverse complement strand
GGGCCTGGCGGGTGCCGCCCAGGCACCGCGCCGGCAAGCCATTGCCCGGAGCGGGGCTGGTTGCCTGGGTGGCGGCGTTCGTGGGACTGGCGATCTGGGAGCTGATCGCCCTGTCGTTCCAACCGTCGCTCAGCATCGGGTCGGCCGACCATCCGACCTTCAGCACACTGACCAACCCGCTGTTCGCACACCCGGCCGGACGGGTGATCCTGCTGGCGCTGTGGCTGGCCCTGGGCTGGTACCTGGTGGAGCGCTGAGGTGGCGGCCCGGGTCATCACGGAGGTGGGCTTCGCTGCCTTCTTCGTCATCGGGATCGTGCTGCAGCTGCTGGCGATGAGGCCAGGTTCACGGGTGCCGACCCTCGGGGCGGTGATCACCCGTGCGATGCGCACCCGCTCGGGACGGGTCGGGATCATCGCCGGTTGGGTCTGGCTCGGGCTGCACTTCTTCGCCCGGTAACGTCACTCCCATGGCCCCCCCCATGGCCCCGGGCAACGCCGAGATTGCCGCCGCCTTTCATGAGCTGGCCGACCTGCTGAGCATCGATGGGGCCGACCGGTTCCGTATCCAGGCCTACCGCCGCGCCGGGGACGCCATCTCCATCGCCGGGCGGCCCCTGAGCACGATGTCGCAGGCGGAGATCACTGCATTGCGGGGCCTCGGAGCCGGGACCGCAGCCAAGGTGCAGGAATACCTGAGCAGTGGCTCGATGGCCGCCCTGCAGCGGCTGCGCGAGCGCTACCCGCCGGGCGTGCTGGAGATGACCCGACTCCCGGGGATGGGGCCGAAGAAGGCGGTGGCCGTGCATAACGCGTTGGGGGTGGCCAGCCTCGAGGAGCTGCGGGCGTCGATCGCCGCCGGCCGGCTCAGAGAGGTCGCCGGTTTTGGGGCGAAGGCCGAGGAGAACCTGGCCCGGGCGCTCGACCGGTACTCCACCCGGGACCAGCGGGTGCCGATGATCGACGCGCTGAACGTCGCCGGCGAGGTGCTGGCCATGATGCGGGCGCTGCCCGGCGTGGAACGGGCGACCTACGCCGGCAGCCTGCGCAGGATGCGAGACACGATCGGCGACCTGGACATCCTGGTGGCGACCCCGACCCCCGGGCCGGTCCTGGCGGCCTTCCCGGCGCTGCCGGGATTCGGTGGGGGCCCGGCCGGCTCCGGGGAGGGCACCGTGGCCGCCGGGCCGACCAAGGTGTCGGTCCGTACCGGTGCCGGGCTGCAGGTCGACCTGCGGGTGGTGGCCCTTCAAGAGTTCGGCTCTGCCTTGCAGTACTTCACCGGGTCGCAGGCGCACAACGTCAAGGTGCGGCAGCACGCGGTGCGGATGGGCCTGAAGCTGTCCGAGTACGGGCTGTTCCGCGGGGGCAACCGCATCGCCGGGGAGACCGAGGACGAGGTGTACGGCGCGCTCGGGATGCAGACGCCGCTGCCGACCATGCGCGAGGACCGGGGCGAGGTGGAGCTGGCCCTCCGCGGCGAGCTCCCGAGGGTGGTCACCCTGGAGGACCTCAGGGGCGACCTGCAGAGCCACTCGACCTACTCCGACGGGCGGCGCACCTTGCGGGAGATGGCCTTCGCTGCCGCCGAGCGGGGCCACGAGTACCACGCGGTCACCGATCATGGGCAGAACCTGGCCGTCGTCCGGTCGCTGTCGCTGGAGGACATCGACCGGCAGGCCGACGAGATCCGCCGCCTCAACGAGGAGCTCGCCGGCCGGATGACCCTGCTCCACGGGCTCGAGGCGAACATCGGTCTCGACGGCGAGCTCGACTACCCCGAGGAGATCCTGGCCAGGTTCGACGTCGTGGTGGCCAGCCTGCACCACGGGCTGCGGATGGAGCGAGCGGAGATGACCGCCCGGGTAGTGAAGGCGCTGGCGCATCCCGAGGTCAACATCTTCGGTCACCCCACCGCCCGGATGCTCCCGCGCCGGCCGGCGAGCGACTTCGACCTCGAGGCGGCCTGCCGGGCGGCCGCCGAGCACGGGGTTGCCATGGAGCTGAACGCCTCCCCGCGGCGGCTCGACCTGAAGGACGAGCACGCGGTCGTCGCCCGGGAGGCCGGGTGCCTGTTCGCCATCTCGACCGACGCCCACGCGATCAACGAGCTGGACTACCTGCGCTTTGGCGTGGCCACCGCCCAGCGGGCGTGGTTGGGGCCGGAGCGGATCATCACGACCTGGCCGCTGGACCGGCTTCGCTCGTTCCTGGCCAAGCGATGAGCGGCCTGGCCCGCTCCTTCTACGAGCGCGACCCGCTGCTCGTGGCCCCGGCGCTGCTCGGCCGGACGCTGGTGCACGAGTCGCCCGACGGGGTTGTCGCCGGGCGCATCGTCGAGGTCGAGGCGTACTGCGGGTTCCGCGACCCGGCGAGCCATGCCTACCGGGGCGAGACCCGGCGAAACGCTGTGATGTTCGGCCCCGGCGGGTACCTGTACGTGTACTTCACCTACGGGATGCACTACTGCGCCAACGCGGTGTGCGAGACTCCGGGCCATCCGGGGGCGGTGCTGCTCCGGGCGGTGGAGCCGGTTGCCGGTCAGCAGTTGATGGCGGCCCGGCGGGGCGTCTCTGCGCCGCGGCTGCTGGCCCGCGGGCCGGCCCGGCTGGCCCAGGCGTTCGGGCTCGACTTGAGCCACAACGGGGTCGACCTGGTTTCCGGAGCGGTGAGGATTGAAGGGGAGGCGCGGTTGGCGGGTCCGGTCGCCACGTCGCCCCGGGTCGGCATCTCCCGGGCGGCGGAGGAGCCCTGGCGCTACTACGAGGTCGGGCCGTGGGCGAGCCCGCCGGGCCGGTCGCGGGTTGCCGGCCGGGGGCGGGGGCCGGGCTGCGGCCACGCCCGGGGAGCAGGCGCTGTGTG
>DAIQBQ010000373.1:0-2881 GCA_036781065.1 Actinomycetota bacterium | reverse complement strand
GCATCGTGTCCTCGGTGCCACATCCCATGATCGGTACACATTCGGTGATCCCGTTCCGCTCCGGCATCGCCTGAGAGATGTGCAGCGAGCCAGTGTTGGTGGAAAGGTCTGGGGTTAGTGCCCGGGTCCGGAGCCGTTCGGCCGGTTGTCCGTGAGATCGCCGGGCACCGTTTCCATGTCGGCTGTCGCCCGGGTGGCAGCGGCCAGCTGGCCGGCACCCAGGCGCTTGCGGAAGGCCGGGGTGAGCGGGTAGCAGTAGACGTCCTTGACCGCCAGAGCCCTCTGATGCGTACGGTCCAGCTTGCCCCGGCCCTTGGTGGCTCCGGCACGGATCCAGTTGGCCGCCCGGTAGGAGGTTCCGGCGAAGCGTGGGGTCTGGACGAAGGTCTCCAGCATGACCGGGGAGAACCCGTAGGCCTGGCGCCAGTCCTGCCCGATGCCCCGGGCGAGCAGGCCCAGTGCGGCGGAGGCGAGATTGGGCACCCGCACCCAGGGCAGGACGAGGAACCGGGCGTTGCCCACCACCAGGTGCAGGTGCGCCTTGCGGGCCTCCGGGCTCCAGCCGATGAAGTCGTCCCGGGGCTGGCAGGCCCAGGCAGCGGCGCCCATCCCGATCAGGGCCAGCACCTCGTCGCCGGCGGTGACGAAGTAGCGCCGTTGGGCGCCCGACAGCGGGACGTAGCCCAGGTAGTGATGGCGTGCGATCGCCTCGTTCCACGACGCCGAGGCCGCCTTGGAGCTCACTGGCACCAGCCGTAGCGCCGGCAGCTCAGCCAGGGCGGCCTCGACCGGGGTGGGGGGGATCAGCTGCTCGGCGGGGTCTAGGCGCAGCGGCCAGCGCCCGTTAGCGTTGTTGGCATGGCGGGGCGGGGGCAGGGTGATCAGCCCGTCGGCGGCCATCCGCGCCAAGGCGACCCGGGCCGACATCGCCTTGGGCCGGCCGAGGGCGTCCACCCAGCCGAGCTTCTCGCAGGCAGCCCGGGCGATCGCCGCCCGGCTCGGGTGGGCGGGATCGGTGCTGAGCGAGGCGATCAGCGCCAGCTCCTCCTCGGAGAACTCCCGGCCGCAGTACGACGCCATCGCCTACGGATCCCGGGAGCGGGGCGGCGCCGAGAAACGGGCGGCGGCCTCGGCGTCGGCGGCCCAGGGCAGGAAGCCAAGCAGCGCCGCCCCCTCAAGCGGGGCTCCCCCGTTGCCGGCGCAGGCCGACAGGTAGGCCTCCAGGTGCGTGAGCGGGTTCCAGCCGGCCAGGCCGACCGTGGCGGTGATGCTCCAGGCGTCGGCCGCCAGCTCCGCCGACCAGGCCGCTCCCGACCCGTAGTAGTTCTTGCGCCCGACCACCGGTGAGCGCAGCGCCCGCTCCGCCGAGTTGTTGTCCAGGTCCGACTCGGAGGCGATTGGCACCATGAGACCCTCCCATTCCCGCTCCAGCGTGGCAAGCACCCTGGCCGCTGCCCGGGGGGTGTGGGGGTCGACCGCCTCGAAGCTGCGGGTGGCGTCGATGTCGTGGAGGACCCGGGCCAGCTCGGCCCGGGCGAGCCCGGCGTCGCGGCTGGCCGGCTCTGCCAGCACCAGGGAGCGATGGGCGTGGAACAGCTCGCCGATCCGCTCCAGCCACTGCTTGGCCCACTCCCCGCAGGTCCTCGGGTGCGCCTTCGCCGCCTCGACCACATGGCGGCGCAGGTGAGCCCAGCACCAGGAGTTGGTGAGCCCCTCCACGTTCTTGCCCAGGCGCTGGTAGGCGGAGAAGAAGTCCGAGCACACCACGAGCGGGCCACCGGGCAGGCTCGGGGCCTCGGCGTCGAGGTCGATGCCCAGGTGATCGGCCACCACGGCGGCGCTGCGGTCGGGGCGGATCACGTAGGCGACGGAGTCGGCCCCGACGAACACCCACAGCCACCAGCGGCGGCGCTTCTCGTCCACCAGGGTCACAAACACCGGCCAGGAGGTCTCGTCGACGTGCAGCAGGGCCGAGGCGGCGTTGCGGGCGCGGATGGCGGCCGCCAGCGGGGCGAGCAGCGGCGCCAGCGCCTGCAGCAGACCGGCTATGGTCCCCGGGGCCAGCTCCGCCCCCTCCATGGCCAGCGCCTTGGCCTGCCGGGCGCACGGGGTGCCGACCACGTACTTGGCCACCACCAGCCGGGTGAGCAGCCCTGGCGACATCCGGCCTTTTGTGATCACCTTGGGCGGCGGCGGGGCGGTCAGCAGGCCCTTGGTCCCCGGACAGGAGCAGGTCTTGTGGTAGCGGGGGCGGCGGTGGATCGCCCGGGTGAGGCAGACCTCCCAGTGCAGCTCCTCGGAGCGCTCCTCTCCGGGGCCCTCCGCATACGGGCGGCCGCAGGTCGGGCAGACGAGCTGCTCTGTGTCCGGGCGGTACAGCACCTCGGTGGTCGGCAGGTGGTCGTAGCTGCGCCGCCCATGGCCGGGGGCACCCGGCTGCTGGCCCCGACGGCGCCTGTCCGGCCGGGCTCCGGGACCCTCGCGGGAGTCTGCCACCGCCTCGGTAGGTGCCGGCTGACGGGGGCTGCGCTCGGACTCGTGGCGCAGGGCCAGCATCACCTTGACCAGCTCGGCCTTGGCCGCCTCCAGCTTCGTCTCCAGCTCGGAGACCTGGACCAGCAGCCAATCCCGCTCCGCCCGCAGGGCTTGATTCTCCGCCGTGAGCCGGGCGACCTCGTCCGGACACCGGGCAATGGCGTCCTTACCGTCTCCGGAGAGAGTCCCGACTGGCATGGCATAGAACTACCACCATGAGATTCGTGTGTCCAGCACCCCCGACGCGTTCGGGTCGATCAAGATCGAGGACTCAACTGTAGGCCCGACCACGGGATTACCGAATGTGTACGGCCGACCCGGTCAACCCGAGGCTCAACACGGCGTT
>DAIQBQ010000372.1:0-2904 GCA_036781065.1 Actinomycetota bacterium | reverse complement strand
ACATCATGGACACCTTTCCCATCGTGGCCCGCAAGGACACCTTCGCCCACGGGGAGTACCGCACCAAGCGCGTCATCGGTGAGTGCTACGACGCCATGGTCAAGGCCATGTCCAGCATGGAGCCCTACGAGAGCCTTCTGGTGTGGGCGGTCACGGGAACTTCGCGTTTTGTAGTCACCGAAGTTCGCGATGGTTGAGGGTGGTGGCTCTCCTGGGTTCAGACTGACAGAAAGACTGGGTGAGGTCAAGCATCCTCACCGGGATCGGCCTGACGGCGGGGTTGTGGTCGAGAGATGATGGGGGGTAGAAGGGATGAGGCGGGGCCGTGACGGCGTGTGCCGGCACAGCGTTAGGCGGGAGTCCCGCCGTCGGCCGATCGGGTGGCGATGGGCCCGGGAGGTCCTCTGGCTCGCTGCGCTGGGCTCAGGGCGCTGCCGGCGGCGACTGGCCCGGCGGCGCTACGCTCGGCTCGGGGCTCGCTCGTGAGCTCGACAGCGGCCGCAAGCGCGGCGAGGACCGCAGTCACGATGAGGCCAACGATGAGGGTGGCTATCCTCATCGCTCTAGCGGTACGCCTCGGTGAGCGCCTGGTGCTCCTTCAGCCGCCAGGAGGGGCCTTTGATGTTGATGACCACCGCGCGGTGCAAGAGACGGTCGAGCACGGCAGCGGCAACTACTTGATCTCCCCCGAAGATCTCGCCCCAGCTCGACAGCGAGCGGTTGGTGGTGACGATGGTCGAGCTGCCCCGCTCGTAGCGGCGGTTGACGACTTGGAACAAGGCGTTGGCCTGGGAGCGGTCGAAGCCGACCAGGCCGACGTCGTCGATGACCAGCACCGACGGCCCGGTGTAGGCCCGGATGCGGGTTGCGAAGCTGCCATCGGCGTAGGCGGTGGCCACGTTGGCCACCAGGTCGGCGGCGGAGGTAAAGAACCCCCGGTAGCCAGCAGCCACCGCGGCGGCGCACAGGGCTCCGGCCAGATGGCTCTTGCCGGTGCCGGGCTGGCCCAAGAACAGCACCGGGCGCCCCTCGCCCACGAAGCGACAGGTAGCCAGGTCGGCGACCAGTTTTCGATCGATCGAGGGCTGGAAGTCGAAGTCGAAGTCGGTGAGTATCGCCCGGCGGGGAAGATGAGCGAAGCGCATCCGCGCCGCTAAGCGCCGATCCCGGGCCGCCGCCGCCTCGGCGGCGACCACCGCCCCCAGGTACTCGACGTGGCTCCAACCCGCCTCGGTGGCGGTCTCGGCGAGGGTGGCGAAGCACTCGGCTGCCTTGGTGAGCTTCAAGTATCCGAGGTCGTCCTTGACGGCTTCGTAGATGCCCCCGGGATGAGCGCTCATGCCCCGGCTCCCGTGCAACCACACCCGGTGTCGTAGCGACCGAGATCGACGGGGGCCACGTCGTAGTCGCCCTCGCCGAGTTCCAGCCCGGCCGGGCCGGGCGGCCCTTGCGGCGCCGAAACGATGCTCAGGTGGCGGCGGTGAGGGGCCAAGGCGATGGCCTCCGCTGCAGCGCGATGAGCCGGGTCCCACACCGGTCCCGATCCTGGGGTCCCCAGGCGGTGGCAGGCAACCACCTCGCCGCCTTGGCGTATCTCGAGCACCCCGGCGTCGACGGGCAGGCGAACCTCGACTGTGGCTCCGACCAAGGCCGGAGGCACCGAGTAGGAGACCCGGTCCACCTCGATCAGCGGTAGCGGGGCGCTCACCACCCGGGGCTCGCGCCGGGCGGTGTCGAAGCGAGCCCGGGGCAGCGGCCCCAACAACTGGCGCTCGGCATCGAGGCGCACGGCGGGAGCCTCCTCGGTCACCCGGTGTGCCCGGGGATGCACGTAGAGCTCCAGCCAGCGTGCGCCACGGACGTTGAGCTCGGCAATCGAGGCGGGCGGCTCCAGCGCCATCTCTTGCATGAACGCCGAGTTGAGTTCTCCGAAGGGGCGCTCGCACTTGCCCTTGCGCTTTGCGTCCCGAGCAGCGCACGCCTTGAAGGCGAAGCCGTGGTAGCGGGCGAAGTCGAGTGCCTCGGGACAGAAGCGGAACACCCCGCCCCTCGTAGTGCCGAGTGCCCCCATCCGGTCGGTGCGCCCGATCGCGGCGATCCCGCCCACGTCATAGAAGAAGCGCACCAGGCCCTCGAAGGTGTGGGGACGGTCCAGCGAGGGGGCGAAGAACCAGTGGCGACGACGGGACCAGCACAGCACCGCACCGAAGCACTGCAGGGTTCCAAGCCCCCAGCGCTGGCCCCAGTCGGAGCAGTCGGACCAGTCGAACTGGAACTCGGCGCCCGGCGCGGTCTCGATCGGCACGCTCACCCCCGCCGAGCGCCGTGGGCGCACGCCGCGCACCACCCGCAGGTGGCGCACCAGCGCCTCGTAGGAGCCCTTGTAGCCCTCGGCTCGGATGATCCGTTCTATCGAGGTGGCCAGCAGCTCGGGGTTCGCCTCGATCAGCTGGGCGATCCGGGCCGCCCAGCGGGCATCAACGACCGTCACGTGACCGGCCGGTGGCTGTCGGCGCGGCGGCGGGCCGCCCTTCTTCAGCCACGACGAGATCGTGGCTGGGTGCTTGCCGGTCGAATCGGCGATCTGGCCGATCGTCCAGCCCTGGCGTCGCAGTGCGACGATGTCCATGTACTCCTCCTGGGTCAACATGGCCGGTGGCTTCCTCCAGTTCTCGGGGACTTGGCAGTCCCAAGGCTGGAGGAGCCACCACCGACTGTGGTGGATGGTTGGAGGAGCCCCCGAAGCTCAGGTCAATCGCGAAGTTCGGTGCCCATTAATCGCGAAGTTCAGTGACCGCTGACACTTGAACTGGCTCCCTCGCCGGCACCCGAGCCGCCGACTCTCGACCCTTGGGCGTTTTCGGCCTCTGAGGGGCAGCGAGCTAGCAGACTACGCTGGCGGAC
>DAIQBQ010000371.1:0-2946 GCA_036781065.1 Actinomycetota bacterium | reverse complement strand
TCACAGCTACAGCGACGGCCACCGCCTCGCCGGCGGCGGTCCCGCCGCCCCCGCAGGCGACCGTCAACATCGGCGGAACCGACCACACCGGCACGGTCTACACCTGGGACGCCGCCGACAACCTGGCCCTGATCATCGTCACCGTCGGCAACGTCGCAACCCTCCAGTTCTCGAACGAGGTGCCGGTTCCCGGGCTTGACGTCTGGGCGGTGAGCGCTTCCGGTGGCCAGTACGGGGCGACCGCCGCCGCTGGTCAGGTCGTGACCAACGCAGGCCACGACGTGTCGACCTCGGCCGCCTTCGGCCCGCAGGCGACCGGGGGACCGCTGGTCGACCAGGAGGGCAGGGTGGTCGGGGTGCTCTACGTGTCGCCGGCGCCGGCGCCCACCCCGCCGGCGCCCACCCCGGCGGGCGCCCCGCCGAACGGGCCGCCCACCGGCCTGGCGGTCCCGGTCCACCTCGCCTGTGTGCAGGTGATCATCTGCCCGCACTGACGGCGCCCGGCTGAACGCTCAGCCGCCGCCACCCCGGCGCCCGGGCGGTGAGGGGGAAGGAGACTCCGGCAACAGCGAGGCCGTTGGCGCCGGCGAGGGGAACGTGCCCGGCCTGGGCGGCAGTCCGGGAGGCGAACCCGGCACGGTCGCGGTCACCGTGGCGGTGGGACCGATGATCAGCGGGGCGAAGGTCGCCGTCGGCGTTGGGCTGGGGGTTGGCGACGGCGGCGGCACCGGGTAGGAGGGCCCGGGCAACTGGAACCCGTTCGCGTTCGCCGTCGACGTCGGGGGGGAGAACGGGGTCGGCGGCACCGAGGCCAGCACCGTCTTCATGTAGGTCGACCACATCCTCGCCGGCCAGGTGCCACCGGTGACCTGGCCGACCCCGTGGACGTTGAGGAGCGGCTCGTTGCTGTTGCGGTAGCCCATCCAGATCGCGGTCGACAGGTCGGGTGTGTAGCCGACGAACCAGGCATTCTTGTAGTCCGACGCGGTGCCGGTCTTGCCGGCGGCAGGCCGGCCGATGTTCGCTGCGGTGGCGGTCCCCTGGGTGATCACGCCCTCCAGGATGCTGGTGGCGGTGTAGGCGATCTGCGCCGGCACGACCTGGCTGGCGGCCGACGGCCCCTGTTCCAGGATGTCGCCCGATGCATCGACCACCTTCGACACCAGCTTCGGCGCCCGGTAGATGCCGCCCGCCGCCAGGGTCGCGTAGGCCGAGGCCATCTCAAGCGGGGTCACCTCCTCCGAGCCGAGCGTGATCGACGGCAGCGGCGTGAGCAGGGTCCCGCAGGCGTTGCTGGCGGTGACCGTGCAGCCCGAGCGGGGCGGGAGCCAGGTCGGCCCCGGGATCCCCATGGCGTTGGCGACGTTGACCACCTTCTGCGGCCCGACCTGCACCACCACCTGGGCGTAGACGGTGTTGACCGAGTTCCAGGTGGCGTAGCTGAGCGGGATCGTCCCGAAACTCTCGTTGTCAAAGTTGGTGACGCAGGTGGGCTTCCAGGCGGGCAGGCAGATGTTCGAGGGGCCGGCGTAGGTCGAGCTGGGGCTGATGCCGTTCTCCAGGGCCGTCACCAGGGTGAACGGCTTGAACGCCGACCCGGGCTGGCGCCTGCCCTGGATGGCGATGTTGAAGTTGCCGATGGTGAAGTTGCGGCCCCCGACGAGGGCGGTGATGTAGCCGGTCGTCGGGTCGACCGAGGCCAGCGAGTAGTCCGGGTCGGTGGCGTTGGGCAGCGTGGTGGCGAGCACCGACTCGGCCTCCTGCTGGTCGGTCGGGTTCAGCGTCGTCGTCACCTCCAGGCCGCCGGAGAACACCTTCGCCTTCCCGTACCTGGCGACCAGGTAGGTCTCGACGGCGTCGACGAAGGCCGGGTACCTGGTCACCTGGATGTCCGGGGTGGACACCAGGCTGGGCGGGCTTGCCTTGGCCTGGGCGGCCTGGTCGGCGGTGATGTAGTGGGTCGCCACCATACGGTCCAGGACGTGCTGGCGGCGCTGCTCGGCGATGGCCGGGTGGGTGATCGGCGAGTAGACGGACGGGGCCGGCACGATCCCCACGAGCAACGCCGACTGCGACAGGGTCAGCTGCGCGGCGTGCACGCCGAAGTAGGTCTGGGCGGCGGCCTCGACGCCGTAGGCACCGTCGCCGAAGTAGACCGAGTTCAGGTAGCTCTCCAGGATCTTCGGCTTGGAGTAGCTGCGGTCGAGCTGAGCCGCGAGCAGCGCCTGGCGGAACTTGCGGAACAGCGACTTGTCGGTGCCGGTGTAGGCGATCTTGGCGTACTCCTCGGTGATGGTCGAGGCCCCCTGCACCGCCTTCTTCGCCTTCAGGTCGACCAGCAGCGCCCGGAAGATGCTGGCCACATCGATGCCCGAGTTCTGGTAGAAGGTGGCGTCTTCGGAAGCGACGATGGCGTGCTGCATCGAGGGGGCAATCTGGTCGAGACTGACCGGCTGCCGGTTGTACTGGGCGTGCAGCGAGGCGAGCAGGGACCCGTCGGCGGCGTAGATGTGGCTGGTCTGGGCGAGGGTCGCCTCCTGCGGCTGGGGGAGTGAGACCGGCGGCGGGAAGAGCAGGAAGGCGGCGAAGGCGGAGGCCAAGGCGACCGCCGGGACTCCGAAGAGCACCAGGGCCAGCCCCAGGGCGACGTCGAGTGGCCGGTGTCTGATGCGATGCATGGGATGCCCGTTGCGAAGTCGGGGGTTGCTGCCCTGGTCACTACGACGCCGGGCAGGGATAGCGCGTTCCCCCGCTTAGGATAGTCGTCCATGGACGGGCACGAACCGGATCTTCGCGGGCTCCCCTCGGTCGACCGGCTGATCGAGGTGACGGCGGCCACAGCCGGCGCCGGGGACCCCCACCCGCTCCGGGCAGCCGCCGCCCGGCGGGCGATCGACGAGGCCCGGGCGGCCGTGCGCGCCGGGGGGGCGGTGCCGTCGCTGGAGG
>DAIQBQ010000370.1:0-2958 GCA_036781065.1 Actinomycetota bacterium | reverse complement strand
AGGAGTTCACCGTCGCCGAGCAGACGCTGCGCCGCCCGGTGATGACCGCCGCCACACCCCGGATCTGGGCAGAGGAGCCGACGGGCAAACGCCGCGACCTCACCCGAGAAGAAGACCACGCCTTCTGGTCCTGGGCGACGGTTGAGGTCCTGCGAGCAACCGGCATCCGGTGTTGAGGATCACGTAGCTCTCCCCAGAGTCGATCACTGAAATTCCCCAGTCTCCCGGGGTGTGGTGGGTCGTGATGGTCCACCAATCGGAGGGGGCTCCTCCTTGATGCTGGCGGTTCCGACACCGTCCAGCAGGAGGAGCCCCAACTCAATGTTCTCAACGGGAGAAGACGTGGAAGCGCATGCTTTGAGGAGTCGGGGGTGGTCGATCTCGGCGATCGCCCGTCATCTTGGCCGTGACCGCAAGACGGTCCGGGCCTATCTGGAGGGCGGCCGGGAGCCGGGGGTTCGCCGGCGGGCCGAGCCCGACGTGTTGGAGCGGTTCGTGCCGTATCTGAAGGCCCGTTTCGCCGACGATCCCCACGTGTGGGCGTCGGCGTTGTTCGACGAGGTCGTCGAGTTGGGCTACGACCGGTCGTACCCGAGTTTCGTCCGTCAGGTCCGAGCCGCCGGGCTGCGCCCGCACTGCGAGGCGTGTAAAGGGGTAGCCGGGCGGGACACGATCGAGATCGACCATCCCGCCGGCGAGGAGATCCAATGGGACTGGTTCGAGCGGCGCAAGGCGCCGTGGGGGGCGGTGGGCTACGTGCTGTTGGGCACTCTGCCGTACTCGGGGCGCAGCCGGGGGGTGATCGCCCCGGCCACCGACCAGGCGCATCTCATCGAGGCGATGGACGCCGTGTTGCGCCGTCTGGGCGGAACCGCCCGGGTGTGGCGCGTCGACCGGATGGCGACGGTGATCGTGCCCGGCAGCGCCGACGTGCAGGCCAGTTTCGCCCCGGTGGCCAAGTACTACCGGGCGTCGGTGGCGCCGTGTCCGCCGCGGCGGGGGAACCGGAAAGGGTCGGTTGAGGCGGCGGTGCGTTTCGCCACCGGCCGGTGGTGGCGGACGCTGGCGGCGGCGACCGTCGAGGAGGCCCAGGTCAGCCTGGACCGGTTCTGGGCGACGACCGGCGACGCCCGGCTGCGCAGCCCGGGCCGCATCGCCGACCCGCCGACCGACGGCTCCAAGCCCCGCTGGCCGACGGTGGGCGAGCTGGCCGACGCCGAGACGCTGCGGCCGCTGCCGGCGGGCTGCTTCCCGGCCACCGTCGAGGTGACCGCCACCGTCGACCATCAGGCCAGCGTCGCCTTCCGAGGCAACCGCTACTCCGTCGCCCCCGGGCTGGCCGGGGTCACCATGACGCTGCGCCAGCGGCTCGGCACGTCGAACCTGGAGGTGGTCAGCCCCGCCGGGGTGCCGCTGGTCACCCACACCCTGGCCCCCGCCGGGGCGGGCCAGATGGTGCGCACCCCGGCGCACCGGGAGGCGCTGGAGAAGGTCGTCCTCGGCCAGTTCAACGCCGCCCGGCCCTGCGACCGCAAAGCCAACCGGCCGCCCGGGGCGGCCGCCCTGGCGGAACGGGCCGCCCTCCTCGGCCCAGCCGGCGCCGAACCGGCCGTCGACTTGGAGCACATGGCCGACATCGTCGCCCTGGCCTTCGGCGGCGTCGTCGAGGTCACCGGCGAGGAGCCCGGGGCATGACACCCGGCTCCGACTACCAGCGGCTGCGCTCCCACCTCGCCTTCCTGCGCATGACCGCCGCCGCCGAGGCCCTGCCCGGCCTGCTCGACCAAGCCGACACCCACACCGGCGGGCTCGGCCACCAGGCGTTCCTGGAGCAGCTGCTGGCCGTCGAGGTGACCGCCGTCGAGGAACGCCGCAAGGCCAGCCTGGCCCGCTTCGCCTCCCTGCCCTCGCCGTTCACCCTGGCCGACTTCGACTTCGCCGCCCAACCCCGCCTCGACCGCAACCTGATCGCCGAGCTGGCCACGCTGCGCTTCGTCGACGACGCCACCAACATCCTGCTCATCGGACCGCCCGGAGTCGGCAAGACGATGATCGCCGTCGGCCTCGGCCACGCCGCCGTCGCCGCCGGCATGCGGGTCTACTACACCACCGCCGCCGACCTCGTCGCCCGATGCCACCGCGCCGCCCTCGAAGGCCGCTGGGCCACCACCATGCGCTTCTACGCCGGCCCCCGACTCCTGATCGTCGACGAAGTCGGCTACCTGCCCCTACCCGCCGAAGGCGCCTCCGCCCTGTTCCAAGTCGTCAGCCAGCGATACCTCAAAGGCTCCATCGTGATGACCACCAACCTGGGCATCGCCAGCTGGGGAAAGGTCTTCGGGGAGGACCAGATGGTCGCCGCCGCCCTCCTCGACCGTCTCCTCCACCGGTCGGTAGTGGTCAACATCGACGGCCAAAGCTACCGGATGCGCTCCCACCGGGCCCGGGCCGAAGCCGCCCGCAAGGCGGTGGCCGCCGGTGCCTGAACCCACCCGCCGACTCTGCCCCGGCTGCCAGCACTACTTCGTCGACCCCGGGCAACGGGCCCACTGCTCAGCCGCCTGCCGCATAGCCGACTGGCGGCGCAACCACCCCGACCGCCGCACCCAGCCGCCCCTGCCCCTCCCCGCCGACGTCTACGAATGCCCCGACTGCAACCGGCGCTACCTGTGGCACAGCCCCACCCTCCCCGCCGCCGCCCCCAACTGCCCCCACTGCGCCGTCACCTGCCACCGCGTCGGCGTCGGCGGCCGCTGCCCGTCGTGCAACCAGCCCGTCGCCGCCAACGAGCTCCTCGACAACCAGGAGGTCACCGCCACCACCAAACAAACCAGGTAACCTCAAAACGGCCTCACCGGACCCCGGTCAACTGGGGAAAAACGGTGATCGAACCTGGGGAATCTCCGCGATCCGCGTCAGCCCGGTGGTCGTCGTAGAACGCCCGGGCTCCGGGCGAGG
>DAIQBQ010000369.1:0-2970 GCA_036781065.1 Actinomycetota bacterium | reverse complement strand
GGCTCGGCCCGCTCTGCGCCCGCTCCGGCCCCTTCGGCAAGTTCCGCCTGTTCACGGGGCCGGTTCGGCAACCACAGCGCGGACACGAGCGCCCCCAGGACAGCGACGCCGGCACCGACCTTCAGCGACACGTTCATCGACGTGATGAACGTCGAGTTCGCAGAAGCGATCAGCGCGTGGCCGGCCGCTGCCTGGCCCGAGGCGACCAGGCTCTGCCCGACTCCGATCGCACCACCGACCGAGCTCTTGACCACCCCGAGCGCCGCAGCCGGCACCCCGTGGCCGGCGACCGCCTTGGCGATGGCCGGGCCGTACCGGGAGGACAGGATGCTTCCGAGGATCGCAACGCCGAGCGCCCCCCCGATCTCCCGGGTGGTGTCGTTCATGGCCGATCCCACACCGGCCTGACCGGGCGGGAGCGAGCCCATGATCGAGTCGGTGGCCGGGACCATCGACAGCGCCAGCCCGGCAGCGACCAGCACCAGACCGGTGACGACGTGGGCGTACCCGGAGGCAGTCGTCGTCGTGCCCAGGTACCACAGGCCGACCCCACCGAGCGCCATCCCGAACCCCACCATCGCCTTCGACCCGAGCTTCTGCACCAGCTGCCCGGCGATCGGCGCCAGGACCAGCATGACCAGGGCCAGCGGGACCAGGCGCACCCCCGCCTGAAGCGGCGAGTAGCCGAGCACGAACTGCAGGTACTGGGTCAGGAAGAAGATCGATCCGAACAGGGCGAAGAACACCAGCGTGATTGAGATGTTCGCCGCCGTGAACCGCGGGTTGCGGAAGAACTTGACGTTCAGCATGGGGTGGCTGCTGCGCAGCTCCCAGGCGATGAAGATCGCCAGCACGACGGCGGCGAAGCCGAAAGCCGCCAGGATCCACCCATTGGTCCAGCCCCGGTTCGGAGCCTCGATGATCCCCCAGACCAGGGCGTCGATGCCGACGATCGACAATGCGGCGCCGGCCGGGTCGAGCCTCCGGGCCTCGAGGTCACGGCTGTTGGGGATCAGGAGCCGGCCGGCCACCAGAGCCGCCGCGCACACCGGGACGTTGATCAAGAAGATGGACCCCCACCAGAAGTGGACCAGCAGGAGCCCCCCGATCACCGGGCCGATCGCTACCGCCAGCCCGGAAACGCCGGCCCATATCCCGATCGCCTTGGCCCGCTCCTCGGGGGGGAAGACGTTCGTGAGGATCGACAACGTCGCCGGCATGATCAGGGCCGCACCGATGCCGGTGAACCCTCGGGTCAGGATGAGCACGTTGCTCGACCCGGCGAAAGACGATGCCAGCGAACCGAGCCCGAACACCCCGAGCCCGATGGCCAGCGTGCGCCCCCGGCCGAACCGGTCGCCCAAGGTGCCCATGGTCAGCAGCAGGCCGGCGAACATCAGGCTGTAGATGTCGACCGTCCATTGGAGTTGGCTCTCGGTGGCGTGGAGCTTGCGGACGAGCGTCGGCAGCGCCACGTTCACGATGGTGTTGTCCATGACGATGATCAGCAGGCTGAAGCACAGCACCCCGAGGATCCACCACCGCCTGTCGTAGCCTTCGGCGCGTTGCACCTGCTCCGCCTGCACTGCCTGGCTCACCCGGCTCACCTCCCCTCGGCCGGCGCTTCCGGCCGTTGCCCACTCCACCCTGCGCCACGAGGTTCCGAAACCGCTACGTAGCGTTACGCATGGTAGAGGTTGAGCTGGAAAAAAGCAACCCCGCCGTAGCGAAATTCGTCGCGGGCTACGATCTCCCGGTGATCGCGGCGATCGCCTGGGTTTCGTTCGACGACGTGGTGGCTCGAGAACAGTCGTCAGGAATTGTCACAAGTTGGCCGTGAGACGCGTCATGCCCTCGCCGGAGCCTCGGAACCCCGTGACCTGCTGGCCGGGTCGATCTACGAGCTCGCGGTGGGCAACTACGTGACGCTGGGCTGGGGTGGGGTGGGGTGGGACGCTACTCCGACGGGCGTCCAGTGCCTTCCTGCTGGCGGCTTTCGGTCGCCTCACCCGATGACGATGACGGCCCGTCGAGGCCCCACTCCAGATCGCACCGGAAGCACTGCCCGCGGCGGCGAGGCCGCACAGTGACCACGATGTGGGTCGATCCGCAGAGTGGGCATCTCGGCATAGCAGGCCTCCTTCGCGTGTGTCGGGTCCGGGGTGAAGATACTAGCCGGAAAGGCTTGGGGAAACCGTAACGACTCAGTAAGAGTACTTGGCGCCTATTTCTTACCCGTTTCGTGCCGGTTACAGCATGGGAACAATTTCCAGCTCCGCGGCGGCCCGGAGCGAGACCACGTTTCCGACAACGATGATGGCAGGCGGCCGGATGCCTGCTTCCGCCACCGCCCCGGGAAGCTGGCCCAGCGTGGAAACCACGACCCGCTGGTCCGGCAACGTCCCGTTGGCGACGACCGCCGCCGGCATCGTGGCCGGTCGCCCGGCGTCGATCAGCTCGTTGACAATCTCGCCGAGGTGGCCCAGTCCCATCAGGATCACCAGGGTGTCGACCGCGCTCGCCAGGCCCGGCCAGTCGACCGCTCCGGTGGTGCAGTGCCCGGTGACGAAAGCGACCGACGACGCCGCCCGGCGGTCGGTCACCGGGATCCCGGCCGCGGCCAGCGCGGCGATCGCCGAGGTCGGGGCGGAGACGATCTGGTAGGGCACCCCGGCCCGGCGCAGGGCGTCGGCCTCCTCAGCCCCCCGGCCGAAGACGAACGGGTCTCCCCCCTTCAGCCGGACCACCCGCTTCCCTTCCCGGGCGAGGCGCACCAGGAGGGCGTTGGTCTCCTCCTGGTCGACCCGGTGCCCGCCCGGCTCCTTCCCGGCGTCGATGGCGGTCTTGCCGGCCCACAGCGACGGGTGCACCAGGCGGTCGTAGACCACGACGTCGGCCGCCTCGAGCAGGGCCTTGCCCCGCACCGTGATCAGCCCCGGATCCCCCGGGCCGGCGCCGACGATGGCAACG
>DAIQBQ010000368.1:0-2986 GCA_036781065.1 Actinomycetota bacterium | reverse complement strand
GGGAAGGGGCTGCGGTCCTCGGGGTACCGGAGGGCCTGAGGCTCGGAGCCCAGCCTCCGGGGAGGTCGCCGCCGCCCCGGGGCGAGCGCTGCCTACTGCCGGCCCGGCCGGTGGCACCGGGGGGCGCGGCGGGTTGCGCCCAGCAGGCCGCGGGCTCCCGGGCCGGACCGGCGGGGCAAACGCCGCCGGTGTGACGTTGGATGGCTCGCCAGGCGGCGTACCGACGGAGCCTGCCGGCAGCGGGCCTCCCGTCCAGTGCGGCGGCGGCGTCGGGACTCCCGGAGTCCCCGGCCGTGGGCCCCGCCCGCCGGGCGATGGCGGGGCACTGCCCGGGAGCCGACCCATCCCCGGCGGGGATACCGGCCTGGCCCCTCTGGTGGGGGGGCCAGTGACGGATGGCCGTCCACGCCCGACCCCAGGCCCGACCCCAGGCCCGACGCCAGGCTGGCGAGGGACCCCGCCCGGCTGTCCAGGCTCGGAGCGTGCCGGGTGAGCCGGCCCAGGAGCCGGCCACACATTCCGGCCTGCAGGCGGCACCGCCCCCGCAGCTCCCTCCCGGGGCGCAGCCTCCGAGCCGCCGACGGCGCGGGGCCAATGGATGATCACGTCAGGCTCGTCGTCGTCGATCAGGTCATCAGCCGGGGAGAGCTGCGACTCCGCACCGGGCGCCGGCATCTTCGGCCCGCGTCCGATCGGCCCTCGAACGTCGGGGCCCAGGATGAACCAGAGGCCGGGGATGGTGCGCCCGCCGCCCCCGGCTAGCTTCCCGACCGCCTGACGCCACCGCCTGGCCTCGGCGTGCATCCCCTCTTCGGTCAGCTGGCGGCCGCGGTCGGTGATCCTCCAAACGCCGCGGGCCTGCAGCTTGAAGGCACCGATCCCCTCCAGGTGCCGGAGCGCCCAGTAGAGCCGGTAGTCAAGCTCCGAAACCCGGGAGCGGCCGTGGCGGATCGTGAGCGCTTCCTGGGGCAGCCGCTGCTCTTCGACGACATACGACTTGAGGACGCCGACACTCGCCGTCCCGCCAAGCGCGGCTGCTGCCTGCAAAAGGGGCCACATCAGTTCGTGGTAACGGGGCACCGGGGACATCGGTGGCAATTATCCAGGGTCTGAGCGCGAATAAACATGCATATCCGGTTGTATTCTGCCCGGCCACGAGGACCGCGAGCCCCGTGCCCCACGTCTGAGCGCGGATAAACATGCATTCCCGGTTGTATTCCCTCCCCAACGGCTCGGCTCCCTGTAATCTGAGCGCCAGGCGGCGCCGTCGCCGCACTTCCCAGGGCGATTGGAGGAAGCATGGAGAGGAGCTACCTGTTCACGTCGGAATCGGTCACTGAAGGGCACCCTGACAAACTTGCGGACCGAATTTCCGACGCGATTCTTGATGAAATCCTCTCCAACGATCCCTACGGCCGAGTTGCCTGCGAGACGCTCGTGACCACGGGGACAGTGATGGTCGCCGGCGAGATCTCGACCAGCACCTACGTCGATGTCCCGACGATCGTCCGGAGCGAGGTCAATGCGGTCGGGTACACCCGGGCCAAGTTCGGCTTCGATGGTGACACCTGCGGGGTCCTTACCGCGATCCAGGAGCAGTCGCCCGACATCGCCCAGGGGGTCGACCTGGCACTGGAGGAGCGCAACGGATCCGCCGCCGACGACGACGCCTTCAACAAGGAGGGGGCCGGAGACCAGGGCATGATGTTCGGCTTCGCCACCAACGAGCGGGACGACATCGACACCGAGTTGATGCCACTCCCGATCTGGCTGGCCCACCGCATGGCCGAGAAGCTCGCCGAGGAGCGCAAGAGCGGGCGCATCCCGTACCTCCGCCCGGACGGGAAGACGCAGGTCAGCATCCGCTACGAGGACGGCCGCCCGGTCGGGATAGACACGATCCTGATCTCGGCCCAGCACCAGGCCGAGGTCGACATCGAGACCCTGCTCAAGCCCGACCTGTATGACTACATCGTCAAGCCGGTGGTGCCCGAGGCGCTGTGGTCGGAGAGCATCCGGTTCCTCGTCAACCCGACCGGCCGGTTCGAGATCGGCGGCCCCAAGGGCGACACCGGCCTGACCGGGCGCAAGATCATCGTCGACACCTACGGGGGCATGTGCGCCCACGGTGGGGGAGCGTTCTCGGGCAAGGACCCGACGAAGGTCGACCGCTCGGCGGCCTACATGGCCCGCTACGCCGCCAAGAACCTGGTCGCCTCCGGGGCGGTCCGCACCGCCGAGGTACGCATTGCCTACGCTATCGGCGTCGCCCACCCGGTGTCGGTCTCGGTCGACGACCGGGGCACCGCCCAGGTCGACCCGCAGAAGCTGGAGGAATTCGTCAAGGACTTCTTCGACTTCCGCCCGGCCGCGATCATCACCAACCTCGACCTGCGCCGCCCGATCTACAAGGCGACCAGCTCCTACGGACACTTCGGCCGCCCGGACAAGGACACCTTCACCTGGGAGCGCATCGACAAGGCCGAGGAGATCGCCAAGGCCGTGAGGGACCTGTAGGCCTCGTCGCCGAGGTCATCCTCGACCTCCCCGTCTGGGGGCTCGACCGCCCGCTCTCCTACCGGGTTCCGGACGAGCTCCGGGAGGCGGTTTCGGTTGGCGTGATCGTCCGGGCCCCGCTGCGTGGGCGCCGGGTGCGGGGCTGGGTCGTCGGGACGTCGGAACAGGACGACCCGACGGGCCAGGAACTGTCGGCGGTCGCCGGCGTCTCCGGGCGGGCCCCGGTCTTCGACCGTGCCCTGCTCGACGCTGCCCGGGCGTCGGCCAGGTACTACGTCCACCCGCTGTCGTCGTTCCTCCGGTTGCTCACGCCCGCCCAGATGGGCCGGCCGCTGGCCCGGCGGGCCAGTGCGGGCGCCCCGCCCGGCGCGCCCCCCGACCCGCCAGCGCGGCTGGCCAGCTTCTGCGGCGAGGCGTAGATGGCGAGGTTCTTCTTGCGCTCGCGGTTGAAGAACGTCACGTCCTCGGC
>DAIQBQ010000367.1:0-2992 GCA_036781065.1 Actinomycetota bacterium | reverse complement strand
GCCGACCACATCTACCGGATGGACCCGCGGCAGCTGGTCGAGGCGCACATCGCCTCCGGGGCCGGGGTCACGGTGGCCGCCATCCGTGCCCCGATCGAGGAGTCGACCTCCTACGGGGTGATCGAGGCCGACGAGCACGGCACCATCGTGGCCTTCCGGGAAAAGCCGTCCGACCCGACCGGGCTCCCCGACGCCCCCCACCAGGTGCTGGCGTCGATGGGCAACTACGTCTTCTCGACCGACGCCCTGATCCAGTCGGTGACCGCCGACGCCTTCAACGACGAGACCAACCACGATGTCGGCGGCGACCTGATCCCGCGGATGGTGGCGGCCGGGGTCGCCCGGGTCTACGACTTCGCCAGCAACGTCGTCCCCGGGGCGACCGAGCGGGACCGGGGCTACTGGCGCGATGTCGGGACGCTGGACAGCTACTACGCAGCCAACATGGACTTGATCTCGGTGACCCCGGTGTTCAACCTGTATAACCGGGACTGGCCGATCTTCTCGTGGAACGAACCCTCCCCACCGGCCAAATTCGTGTTCGAGGACGGCATGCGCACCAGCCACGCCTTCAACTCGCTGGTGTGCGCCGGGTCGATCGTCTCCGGCGGCACCGTGCGGCGCTCGATCCTGTCGCCCGACTGCGTCATCGAGTCGGGCGCCCTGGTCGAGGACTCGGTGCTGCTGAACGCGGTGCACATCAGGGAGGGGGCGGTGGTGCGCCGGGCGATCATCGACAAGAACGTCGTCGTCCCGCCCGGCTGCTGCATCGGCGTCGATCCCGGGGTGGACCGGCAGCGGTTCACCGTCTCCGAGAGCGGGGTCGCCGTCATCGGCAAGAACCAGCGGATCGCGGTCCCCTGATCCCTCGCCGATGAACATCGTCGACCTCATCATCATCGTGGTGGCCGTCGCGTCGGCGGCGCACGGGTACTTCCGGGGAGCGGCCATCGGCATCTGCTCGATCGCCGGGTTCTGCGGGGGCCTGCTGCTCGGTGCCTACCTCAGCCCGTTCGTGATCGACCGGCTGCACAATCCGGTCGACCGGACGGTCGCCGCGGTCGTGATCGTCTTCGGGCTGGCGATCGTGCTCGGCGGGATCGGGGAGCGGCTCGGCGCCCAGGCGCGCACCACTCTCCGGGTGCTCCTGCTCGGCCCGGTCGACTCGGCCCTCGGGGCGATCCTGGCCGTGCTCACCTCGCTGCTGGCAGTGTGGCTGATGGCCGGCATCCTGTTCGCCTTGGGCGACGTGCCCTCGCTCACCCGGCCGGTGGCCCAGTCGGTGATCGTCAAGACCCTGGTGCGCACCCTTCCCCCGGCCCCGTCGGTCCTCGCCCACGTCGGGGCCGTGCTGGAGCCGACCGGGCTGCCCCAGGTGTTCAGCGGCCTCGAACCGGCGCTGGCCGCCCCGCTGCCGACCCCGGCCAACCCGCAGGTCGCCGCCGCCCAGCTGGCCGGTGAGGACTCCACGCTCAAGGTCCAGGGCGTCGGTTGCGGCGGGATCAAGAGCGGCTCCGGCTGGGTGGTCGCCCCCAACTACGTTGTCACCAACGCCCACGTAGTCTCGGGGATCTCGCTGCCCGAGGTCTACGACCGCAACGGGCGCCGGCACGCCAACGTCACTGTCGTGCTCTACGACCCAGAGGTCGACCTGGCGGTGCTCTACGTGCCGGGCCTCGGCGACCGGCCGCTGCCGCTGGACACTGCCGCCGCCCCCCGGGGCACCGCCGGCGCCGTCCTCGGCTACCCCGGCGGGGGGCCGTTCACCGTCGTCCCGGCGGCGTTGCTCGGGGGCCTACAGGCGGTCGACCGGGACATCTACGGGCGCAACGCCACCACCCGCAACATCTATGAGCTCCAGGCCGACGTCCAGCCGGGCAACTCCGGCGGCCCGTTCATCGCGTCGGATGGCGCTGTCGTCGGGGTGGTGTTCTCCGCCTCGACCACCTACGCGAACGTCGGCTACGCGCTGACCGGTGGCGAGGTTGCCCCGGACATCGACAAGGCGCTCCACCTCACCTCCGGGGTCAGCACGCAGACCTGCGCCGGCTGAGCCTGGAACGGCTTTCTTTGTAACGTGGGGGATCAAATAGAGCCGCCAGGTTACAAAGAACGATGTTGCCCCACAGGTTGGGTCAGCGTCGCCCCCACCCGGCCCGGCGACCGGCCCAGCGCCACCGCACACAGCGCACCGGCGACGCAGATCGCCGCCGTGATCAGGAAGATCTCCGAGTACTCGATGTGCAGCGCCGACTTCAGGGCCGACTCGTAGGCCGCCAGCTGGGCGAGCGTCGCCGCGGTCTGGGTGTTCGAGATCGCCGGAGGAGCCAGGTTGGCGGTCAGGCTGTTGAACCGGTGCAGCCCCCAGGCGGCAAGTGCTCCGATGCCGACCAGCATCCCGGTCATCCGGGCCGCCACGACGCCCGCCGAGGCCGCCCCGTGGTCGCCGGC
Organism: Actinomycetota bacterium; assembly: GCA_036781065.1. Classification (GTDB taxonomy): domain Bacteria; phylum Actinomycetota; class CADDZG01; order JAHWKV01; family JAOPZY01; genus DAIQBQ01. Next base: position 541 of record DAIQBQ010000367.1, on the reverse strand, counting down.
GGTCGAGGCCCGGAGCACCACCGAGGCCAGCGGTGCGACGACGACCCCCAGGCCGAGCCCTGAGATCACCAGGTCGACATCGGCCCTGGGCAGCGAGATGAACCCCAGGCCGTAGTGCGGGCCGAGCACGTCGACGCCCCACCGGGCCATCAGCAGGTACCCGGCGGCGGCGACCAGCAGGCCCACGACGGCCACCTGCCGGTCGCCGGAGTGCCGGGCGAAGAAGCCACCGAGCGCCGCCCCGAGTGCCAGCGCCACCAGGAAGCGAAGCAGGAGCAGGGCGGCCCCGAGCGAGTCCTTGCCGAGGATTGTCTCGGCCAGCAGCGGCACGTCGACCAGGGTCACCATCAGCGCCGCACCGGACAGGAAGCTCGTCCCGAGCGCCGCCGAGAACGGCGCTACCCGCCCGGGGCCCGGGGTCAGCAGCCGGACCGGGGCCTGCCGCTCCCAGGCCACGAAGCAGGCCAGCGCCAGCACCCCGCCGATAACGGCCCACACCCCCCACGCTGGCAGCACGCCTTGGGCCGGATCCGGATTGTAG
>DAIQBQ010000366.1:0-3002 GCA_036781065.1 Actinomycetota bacterium | reverse complement strand
GGTAGGACACGTGGGCTGGGTCCTCGACGGCCAGATCCTCGGCGTCGGCGACGGTCTGCACGAGAACGGTGCGTTCCGGCGCCTCCCCCAGGGTGCCCTCGACCTCCTCGTGACCGGCGTGGCCGATCAGCACGACGGTGTCGCCGCGGGCGGCGAACTGGCGGGCCTCGGCGTGCACCTTCGCGACCAGCGGGCAGGTGGCGTCGACGACGCTCATCCGCCGCCGGCCGGCCTCAGCCCGCACCGCCGGGGCGACCCCGTGGGCCGAGAACACCACGGTGGCGCCGTCCGGGACGGCGTCGAGCTCGTCGACGAAGACCGCGCCCCGCCGGGCGAGGTCCTCGACCACCGACCGGTTGTGCACGATCTGCTTGCGCACGTACACCGGTGGCTTGCGCTGCTCCAGGAGCCGCTCGACAATCGCCACCGCCCGTTCGACGCCGGCGCAGAACGAGCGCGGCGAAGCAAGCAGGACGGTCCGCGGCTGGTCCGGGGCCGGCGCTTGCCCCGCCCCGGTCATGCCGGGCGCTCCCCGTTGGCCGAGGGGCCGGCCCGGTGGCCGATCTCGACGCCCTCGAGGATGCCGAGCGCGTCGGGCACGAGCACCGCCACGGAGAAGTAGGCGCTGACCAGGTAGGACATGACAGCCTTGGAGTCGATGCCCATGAACCGCACGCTGAGGCTCGGCTCGATCTCGTCTGGGATGCCGACCTGGTGGAGCCCGACGACTCCCTGGTCGTCTTCGCCCACCCGCATCGCCAGGATCGAGGTCAGGCCGGAGTCGGTGATCGGGATCTTGTTCGAGGGCAGCAGCGGCACGCCCCGCCAGGCCTGGACCGCCCGGCCCTGCACGCACCCGGGAGGCGGGTAGACGCCCCGGCGGTTGCACTCCCGGCCGAAGGCAGCGATCGCTTCCGGGTGGGCCAGGAAGAACCGGGTCTTGCGGCGGCGGGCGAGCAGCTCGTCCAGGTCGTCCGGGGTCGGCGGCCCGCTGCGGGTGAAGATCCGCTGCGCCGGCTCGGCATTGTGCAGCAGGCCGTAGTTGGGGTCATTGAGCAGCTCCGACTCCTGCCGTTCCCGGAGTGCCTCCTTGGTCAACTTGATCTGCTGCTCCAGCTGGTTGTACGGGTCGTTGAACAGGTCGGCGACCCGGGCGTGCACCCGGAGCATGGTCTGGGCGACCGCCAGCTCGTATTCCCGGGGCGAGGTCTCGTAGTCGGCGTAGGTGGCAGGGAGCTCAGGTTCGCCGCTGTGTCCGGAGGCGAGGTCGATCGCTGCTTCGCCCTTGGTGTTGGTGGTCGGCGCCTCCGCCGCCCGGTAGGCGTCGATCCAGGCCCGGAGGGCCGCCGAGGAGCCGAGGGCTGCGTCGAAGGCCTGGCGGGGCAGCCGCAGCACGGTCGTCGGCGTCAGCGTCCGGGCGGAGAGCTCCCAGCGGGCGCCGGCGGTCAGGATCGAGTCGGCGCCGAGGGCGTCGCCGTCGGCCAGGACGCGGAGATGGGCGTCGGCGCCGTACGAGCCGGAGCGGCTGGCCCGGACCTTGCCATGGGCGATGACGATGATGTCGTCGGCCGGCGTTCCCTCATCGGCGATCAGCGTGCCCGGCCCCACGTCCGACTGGACGAAGCGGCCGGCAAGCTGGGCGAGTGCCTCCTGGTCGGGGAAGCCGCGTAGCGGTGCCAGCTCGGCCAGGCTCGGGGGGACGACGGTCAGCTGGTCGCCGGTGGAGGCGATGCTCACCCGGCCGGACCCGATGGCGTAGCTGAGCCGGCGGTTGACCCGGTAGGTGCCGCCGGAGACCTGGACCCAGGGCAGCATGCGCAGCAGCCACCGTGGGGTGATCCCCTGCATCTGGGGACGGGTCTTGGTGGTGGTGGTCAGCTGGCGGGCGGCCGCCGTCGTGAGGCTCGTGGGAACAGCTTCGGAGATGGCCATGGCGGTAGGGACCCCGATCTCTTGTGGGCGAACTGGCCGGGCTAGCGCCCGACCTCGGCGTGCTCAAGGATCGCCAGGGCGTCGGGGACCAGCACCGCGGCAGAGAAGTAGGCACTGACCAGATAGGAGATGACCGCCTTGGCGTCGATGTCCATGAACCGCACCGAGAGGCTCGGCTCCACCTCGTCCGGGATGCCGGTCTGATGCAGCCCGACCACTCCCTGGTTGTCCTGCCCGACCCGCATCAGCATCACCGAGCTGGTGGCGGTGTCCGAAACCGGGATCTTGTTGCACGGCAACAGCGGGATGCCCCGCCAGGCCGGCACCTGGTTGCCGTTCAGGTCGACGCTGCCCGGGTAGAGGCCCCGCCGGTTGCACTCCCGGCCGAAGGCGGCGATCGCCCGCGGGTGGGCGAGGAAGTAGCCGGGCTCCTTCCAGACCAGGCACAGCAGGTCGTCGAGATCGTCCGGGGTGGGTGGACCGGAGCGGGCCGGGATGCGCTGGGTGAGATCGGCGTTGTAGAGCAGCCCGAAGTCGGGGTTGTTGACCATCTCGTTCTCCTGGCGTTCCCGGAGCGCCTCGATGGTCAGGCGCAACTGCTCTTTGGTCTGGTTCATCGGCTCGTTGAACAGGTCGGCGACCCGGCTGTGCACGCGGAGCACGGTCTGCGCCACGCTCAGCTCGTACTCCCTCGGTGCGGTCTCGTAGTCGACGTAGGTGTCGGGCAGCGACGGCTCGCCGGCGTGGCCGCTGGCCAGGTCGACCTCGGCCTCGCCGTAGCGGTTCGTGGCCATGTCGGGCCGGGCCAGGAAGGCGGCGACCTGTGCCTGCAGAGCGGGCGACGCGGCGGCGATCTGCTCGAACGCCTGCCGGGTGATCGTCAGCACCGTCGTCGGCGTGACCGCCTGGAGGGTGACCGGCCAGGCCTCGGCGGGTGTCGACAGGAAACCCCGGTCTCCGTAGTAGTCGCCGCCGAGCAGTGCCCCGACGACGGCCTCTTCCCCGTACTCACCGGGTGCCACCTTGCTCACCTTGCCGTGGGCGATCAGCACGAGCCGGTCGGCGGCCTG
>DAIQBQ010000365.1:0-3005 GCA_036781065.1 Actinomycetota bacterium | reverse complement strand
GCTCTCCGGGCGGAGCAGGCGCACGTAGCCGGCTGCGATCAGCAGGGCGATGACCACCAGCATCACCGAGATCGCTCCCCCGTAGCCGAAGTCGGTGTTGGTGATGAAGGTCTGGAAGTTGAGGAAGCTCAAGGTCTCCGTCGATGTCCCCGGCCCGCCGCCGGTCAGGATGTAGATGACGTCGAACACGAAGAACGCCTGCAGCGTGCGGAACACCGCGGCCACCACCAAGGCCGGCTTCAGCAGCGGGAGTGTGATCCGCCGGAACGCCTGCCACGCCGAGGCCCCGTCCATGCGGGCCGCCTCGTAGACGTCGGTTGGGATGACCTGCAGGCCGGCCAGCAGGATCAGTGCGACGAACGGGATGTTCTTCCAGGAGTCGGCAACGAAGATCACCAACCACGACTTGACGGTGCTGGCGCTGACCCAGGCGATCGTCGACCAGCCCTTGTGGATGAAGCCGAGCAGGTAGTCGACGAAGCCGGCCCGGGGGTCGAACATCGTCTTCCACAGGGTCGCCGACACCACCGTCGGCACCGCCCACGGGATCAGGACCGAGGCCCGGAGCAACCCCCGGCCTTTGAACTTGGCGTTGAGCATCACGGCGAGCCCGAGGGCCAGGACCAGGTCGGCAACGACGGTGACCGCGGTGAACACCAGGGTCCGCACCAGGGCCGCCCGGAACTCCGACGACCGGGCCATCGCCGAGTAGTTTTTGGCCCCGACGAAGTTGTGCGGAAGGCCGGCGTAGCTGAGGTTGACGAAGTGGAACGAGTTCCAGATGTTGTAGACGAGCGGGTAGGCGGTGACCGCCAGCAGCAGGATCAACGACGGCGCCACCAGGAGGTAGCCGAGCCGCCGGTCCCCGCGCTGGCGGGCGTCCAGCTTGCCGGTGGGCCGCCGCCGCGCCCGGGTGGGTTGCCCGGGCGCGCGAGCCAGTACGGCGCTCACGTGCAGGCTCTGGCGCTAGGGCCCCGCCGTGGCGTTGGCGTCTGCCTTCACTTTTGTGGCCGTTGCCGACAGCGCCGCCGCCGGCTGCTGCTGGTTGGCGTACACCGCCGAGAACATTGTCTGGAGGTCCGTCGAGACCTGCAGGTAGTTGGGGTTCACCGGACGGGCCTGGGCGTCCTTGTTCAGCTCCTCGACCTGGGCGAAGTACGGGGCCTTGGCCAGCAGGTCCGGCGTGTAGGCCGACTGGAGCGATGGTGGGTCGGCGGTCGCCTCCGCCCGGGCGGTCTCGACGCTGGGGCTGGTCAGGTACTGGATCAGTTTCCAGGAGGCAGCCGCCTGCTTGGTCTTGGCGTTGATCGCCAGCATCTCCCCGCCGACCGCTGCCCCGGGGGTGCCGCCCTTGGTCGGGTCGGCCGGGAACGGGATGTAGCCGACCGACCCGGACACCGCGGTGCCAACCGCGGAGGACTCGACGAACGGGTAGTCGATGGCGAAGGCGGCGTTGCCGGCGACGAACTCCTGCTCGACCTGGCCTTCCTGCCAGCCGGTGACCGCCTGCGGGGCCGTCTTGTTGACGAAGATGGCGTCGTGCAGGAACTGCAGCGCCGCCTGGTTGCCGGGCGTGTTGAGGTTGTTGGGGTCGAGCTTGCCGCCGAAGGCCGAGTCGACGGTGAGGAACGACGTGATGGCCCCCTCGTACTTGGCCCCCTCGAAGGCGATCCCTTCCTTGAGGTTCTTGTCGGCCGCCATCGCCGCCTGGGCGTCGGAGATGACCTGGGCCGGGGTCGTCGGCGGGGTCTTGATCAGGTCGGTGCGGTAGAAGAGGCCCTCCGGGTTGGCGAACCACGGGACGGCGTAGGTCTTGCCGTTGAACACCCCTGCCGCCGCATCGACCGCAAAGTACTGGCTCATGTCCGGCGAGAAGCTGTCCAGCGGCAGCACCCAGCCGGCCTGGGCGAACTTGGCCGGGTAGGTGACGTCGGACTCGAACACGTCCGGCGTGGACGACCCGGCGATGAAGCTGTTCTCGAGCTGTTGCAGGTAGGTAGTCGAGTCCGAGGACAGCGGGTTGACGGTCACCTTGATGTCCGGGTTTGCCCGCATGAAGTCGTTGATGGCCACCTGCGTCTGCTGGCCCTCGGTGCCGAGGCCCGACTCGGCGAACACGATGGTGGTTTTGCCGGTCGACCCGCCCGAGGACGGTGACCCGGCGGGGGGCGTGGTCGACGGTTTGCTGCTGCACGCGGTCACTCCGAAAGCGAGCACGCCGGCGACCGCGACGGCCGCACGGCCCCGCTGGTGTTGCTTCATGGAAGCCACCTCCTCTTCCTCCCCGAGGTCCAGCTGCTGACTTCGTGCCGCTCACACAGGTCGTCCCTGGCGGGGGGATATCGCCCAGACGTCGAGGCTACCCATTTCTTGGATAACTGAACCGAGGAATCAGCATTCCGGCTGGGGTGTATTGCGGCGTTTATCCTCTCCTTGACCTGGCCTTAAACATCCGGTAGGGTCGCTCCTGTGGCTCTACTATGGGCCCGGTCGTGCTCGTAATCTGTCAGGACCTAACCAGCCCCACCGAGCGGTGGTGACAGGAATGGGTGGCGGCGGGCGACGGGTGACTCGCCGGGGGGTGCTGGGGTCGGGAGCGGTACTCCTCGGCTCGGCCGGGCTGGCCGCGGTCGGCATCAAGGCGGCCGAAGACGGGAGGGGCGGCATCGCCTCCGGTGTGGCGCCGGCTGCGGCATCGTCAACCGCCGTGGCGCAAGCCAAGCCCGGTAAGGCCAGGGGGGGCAGGACCAGGGAGTACTGGGTCCAGGTGGACGCCTTCTCGCACAACCTGGTCCCCACTGGCAGCGATCAGCTGATGGGGAGGAGCTTCAAGCCCTCCGACTCCACCTACTGGGGGCTGGGCTACCGGGCGTTCACGCCCAGCTGGGGCGAGCCGTTGCCCGGGAACGACGACCTCGGGCCTAATACCGGGATCCCCGGGCCAATCCTTCGGGCCGGCGTCGGCGACACCGTGCTGGTCCACTTCCGCAACAACGACACCCACT
>DAIQBQ010000364.1:0-3008 GCA_036781065.1 Actinomycetota bacterium | reverse complement strand
AGGGTCAGGACGCCCTGCCACTCCTCGCTGTCCAGCGGGCCCGGGGTTGGCACGGCCCCGGCCTTCTCGTACTCGACGCCCCGGTGGACCAGCAGGGTGGCGTCGCCGCCGTCGTCGAGGATCAGGTTCGGGCCGCTCTCGCCCGGCCAGGTGAGCGCCCGCTCGGTGCACCACCAGTACTCTTCGAGCGTCTCGCCCTTCCAGGCGAACACCGGGATGCCCTTGGGGTCGTCCGGGGTCCCCTCCGGCCCGACGGCGACCGCTGCTGCCGCCCCGTCCTGGGTCGAGAAGATGTTGCACGACGCCCACCGCACCTGAGCCCCGATGGCCACCAGCGTCTCAATCAGCACCGCGGTCTGGACGGTCATGTGCAACGACCCGGTGATCCGGGCGCCCGCCAGCGGCTGGGCCTCGGCGTACTCGCGGCGGACGGCCATGAGGCCGGGCATCTCGTGTTCGGCCAGGCGGATCTCCTTGCGGCCAAAGTCGGCCAGCGCCAGGTCGGCAACCTTGAAGGCACGGGTTGCCCTTGCCTTCGCGGGGCTTGCGGGGGCCGGAGCCTCCTGGATGGGATAGGTCACGGAACGGTCCTCCTCAGCGGGCCCCAACGGGAGCAGACGGGAGCAGACGGCAGCACACGCCTCAACAATACCGGCCCTGACACAGCCCTATAATCGCGAAAGGGTTCGAACGGGTCTGTGGTTGCGGCGTCACCGGGCAGCAGCTTCCCGGAGGCGCTCAGTCCAGGCCAGCCGCAGGCGAAAGGATCCACGTAAGGCAACGTTTGGTTGCTGAGCATGGTGCGGCTTAGAGGTAAGCCCTGCCTCGGCCCCGGGATGGTCCCGGGACCCCGGGAGAAGGTGCGAAGCATCGCCGGAAGCGATTCGCCCCCCGATGGTGTTGGCAGCGTCGAGACCGAGGCGACCCCGCCTCGTCGCCCAGCGCTGAGGCGAAGCGGCGGTGCGAGGCCTCAGCAGGCGGGTGTGGGGGCAAAGACCAGGTCAGCCGGACGAACCCCACGCAGGAAGGGCCCTGGCGTCCCAGGGCCCTCCCCGGGTACCTGATCCGGGTACCCGTTTGCGGGTGGGAGCGGAGGGACTATGAAGATCACGGTCCACAGCCAGCACGGGAATCTTCCCGAATCCATGAAAGCCCTGGCGGCCTCGAAGATGGAGGTCCTGGGCAAGTACCTGTCGACGATCCAGACCATCGACCTGGAGGTGGACCGGGACGGCCACGACACCTTCCTGATCCGGGCGGCGGTCGCCACCACCGGGCCGGTGTTCCGCTCCCGGGTGTCCACCGTCGACCCGATGGCGGGCATCGACGTCGCCGTCGAGCGGCTCTCCCGGCGCCTCAAGGAGTTCAAGCGGCGCCGATCGGGGCGCCCGCCGCATGCCCATCTCAAGGACATCACGTCGGCGCCGGAGGACCTGGCAGCCCTGTCCGCGACGGTCCAGCCGGAGGAGCTGGACGGCAGTCGACCGAGAATTCTCGATTCTGAGCCCGGTGAGGGCTAGGCTAACGCAGCGACAACGGAGGCGCCGGTGAGCGAAGAGGTCGAAGAGGTCGTCGAAAGCCGCCCGGTCAGGCCCGTCAACCTGGCCGAGCCGATCCGCGTCATCATCGTTGACGACCACGCCCTGTTCCGGCGGGGCCTGCAGATGGTGCTGGAGGTCGAGGAGGATATCGACGTCGTCGGCGAGGCCGGCGACGGCTCGGAGGCGCTCAACAAGGCTGAGGAACTGGTCCCCGATGTCGTCCTGATGGACGTGCGGATGCCCAAGCGATCCGGTCTCGAGGCCACCCGGGCCATCAAGGAGATCCTCCCGAACACCAAGATCCTGATGCTGACGATCTCCGACGAGGAGGCCGACCTCTACGAGGCCATCAAGGCCGGTGCCTCCGGGTACCTGTTGAAGGAGATCTCAATCGAGGAGGTGGCCAACGCGGTGCGGGCGGTCAACGCCGGCCAGTCGCTCATCTCCCCGTCGATGGCGTCCAAGCTGCTGAACGAGTTCGCCAGCATGGTCAAGCGCTCCGACGAGCGGGCCGGCGTACCGGCCCCCCGGCTCACCGAGCGGGAGCTCCAGGTGCTGAAACTCGTGGCCCGCGGCTACAACAACCGGGACATCGCAAAAGACCTGTACATCTCCGAGAACACCGTGAAGAACCACGTGCGGAACATCCTCGAGAAGCTCCACCTTCACTCCCGTATGGAGGCGGTCGTCTATGCCGTCCGGGAGCGCCTGCTCGACATAAAGTAGGCGGATCAAGTAGCGGGTGCCGCCCGCCGATACTCTGTGGGACGGCAGTATCCCCTGCCCCGCCGTCATACTGGATCCATAAGCCATGAGCGTTTTCGACCCGCTGCTGCACGCTGGCGAGGCCCGCCGGTATAAGAAGATCGCTTCCCTCGCCGCCCGCACAAACACCTTCGAAGCAGAGACCCAGGCCCTCTCCGACCAGGAGCTTGCCGCCCGCACCGTCGAGTTCAAGGAGCGCGTCGAGAAGGGCGAGGAGCTCGACGACCTGCTGCCCGAGGCGTTCGCCTGTGTCCGCGAGGCCGCCCGCCGGACGATCGGCCAGCGCCACTACGACGTCCAGGTGATCGGCGGCGCCGTGCTCCACAAGGGAGCGATCGCCGAGATGCGCACCGGCGAAGGCAAGACGCTGGTCGCCACGATGCCTGCCTACCTGAACGCACTGGAGGGCAAGGGCGTCCACGTCGCCACCGTCAACCCCTACCTGGCCAAGCGGGACGCAGAGTGGATGGGCCAGATCTACAAGTTCCTGGGGATGTCGGTCGGGCTGATCCAGCCGGACATGAGCATGGCCGACCGGAGGCGGAACTACGCCTGCGACATCACCTACGGCACCAACAACGAGTTCGGTTTCGACTACCTGCGGGACAACATGGCGATGCGGATCGAGGACTGTGCCCACCGGGGCCACCACTTCGCCATCGTCGACGAGGTCGACTCCATCCTGATCGACGAGGCCCGCAC
>DAIQBQ010000363.1:0-3022 GCA_036781065.1 Actinomycetota bacterium | reverse complement strand
GCTGGTCGACCACGGCGTCCGCCTGGTCGGCATCGACTTCCTGACCGTCGAGCGCGAGCCGGCCCCCGGCCATCCGACCCATCTGGCGTTGCTCCGGGCCGGCGTCGTGATCGTCGAGGGCCTCGACCTGTCGGCCGTTCCGGAGGGGCGGTACCAACTGGCCTGCCTGCCGCTGCGCATCGCCGGCGGCGACGGCGCCCCGGCCCGGGCCGTGCTGATCGAGGCCGGCCCGTAGGTCTCAGTACGCCGGGGTCTCAGTACGCCGGGGTCTCAGTACGCCGGGGTCTCAGTACGCCTGGGCGAACACCGCCCACTCGGTCGCCGGCTCGCCGCACACGATGCACACGCCCTCGACCTCGCCCGGAGCCGGGGGATCGAGGCTCAGCGCCCGGATGGTCGCCTTGGTCTCCACCTTGACCTTCTCCTCGCAGGCCGGGCTCCCGCACCACAGGGCTTCGACCAGGCCGCCGGGGTCCTCGATCAGGCGAACCAGCTCCTGGTAGGTCGCCGGGCGGAAGGTCCGCTGCTCGCGGAACGCCGCCGCCTGGGCCAGCAGCTCCGCCTGGATGCCGGCCAGCAGCTCGGGGATCCGGTCCTCCAGCCCGGCCAGGGCGATCGGGGCCTTCTGGAGCAGGTCGCGGCGGTACAGGACGACCTGCGACTGGGCCAGGTCGCGGGGGCCGATCTCGATCCGGATCGGGACCCCCTTCACCTCCCACTCGTTGAACTTGTAACCCGGGCGGTGCTCCTCGCGGTCATCGACCTTCACCCGCACCGCCCGTTGCCTGAGGGCGCCGGCGAGCTCGCCGGCGGCGGCGAGGACCGCATCCCGCTCGGCGTCGGAGCGGTAGATCGGCACGATCACCACCTGGATCGGGGCCATCGCCGGCGGCAGCCGGAGGCCGAGGTCGTCGCCGTGGGCCATGATCAGCGCCCCGACGAGGCGGGTCGACACCCCCCACGAGGTCGCCCAGGCGTATTCCTCTTTGCCCTCCCGGCCCAGGAAGCGCACCTCGTACGCCTTGGCGAAGTTCTGCCCGAGGTAGTGCGACGTGCCCGCCTGGAGCGCCCGGCCGTCGCGCATCAGGGCCTCCATGGTGAAGGTCTCGACCGCCCCGGGGAACCGCTGGGCGGCGCTCTTGCGGCCGAGCCGCACCGGGATTGCCATGTCCTCCTCGACGGTCGCCCGGTACACCTGATCCAGGACCGTGCGTGACTCGGCCATCGCCTCGTCCGCAGTCTCGTGGGCGGTGTGGCCCTCCTGCCAGAGGAACTCGGTGGTGCGCAGGAACACCCGGGGCCGCAACTCCCACCGGACGACGTTCGCCCACTGGTTGTAGAGCAGCGGCAGGTCCCGGTAGCTCTGGATCCACTTGGCGTAGGTCTCCCAGATGATCGTCTCCGAGGTGGGCCGGACGACGATCGGCTCGTCGAGCTTCTCGCCGCCGGCGTGGGTGACCACCGCCACCTCCGGGGCGAAGCCCTCGACGTGCTCCGCCTCCTTCTCCAGCAGCTTCGAGGGGATGAACAGCGGGAAGTAGAGGTTCTCGTGCCCGGTGTCCTTGATCCGGCGGTCGACCGCCGCCTGGATCCGCTCCCAGATGGCGTACCCGTAGGGCCGGATCACCATCGTGCCGCGCACCAGCGAGGGCTCGGCCATCTCGGCCCCCTTGACGACGGCCTGGTACCAGGCGGGGAAGTCCTCAGACTGCTTGGGAAGCGCCATGGCGCTGAAGTGTACCGGGCACTACGCCGCTGGCCGCCGGGGCGCGGGCGGCCAGCGCCCTGCTGATCTGATCAATGACCCGGGGCAGGGCATAGGTCACGGAATTGGCGGTCGTCCGGAGCACGGCCCAGCCGAGCGCCACCAGCTCGGTTTCCCGCTCAGCGTCCCGGGCGAACTTCTGCATGTCGCTGTGCCAGCGGTAGCTGATCAGTTCGAGCCCGAGCAGCAGAGGCGGCCAGGCGTAATCGAAGAAGCGCTCCTCTCCGCTTGCCAAGAGGACCCGGTACTGCGTTACCGGCACGGGCAAGCCGGCCGCCCGGATGCCTTCCAGCAGGCGCCGCTCCTGCGTGCCACCCAGCGGGCGGCGGCCGGCGGGGCGCTCTTCGAGCAGCTCCCGCACCAGCTGGAGGCCGGCGGCCGGCTGGCGCCCCGGGGTTGCCCGGGCGAGGGCGTCAACCAGGTCCGTTCGGGACAGCAGGCGCCGGGCCGCCGCTTCATCCAGCACGGCGGTGAGTTGCCGGCGATCGTAGAGTGAGGCGAGGTCCACGATCGTCCGGGCCGGCGACGTGGCCGGTATCCCCTTGATCTCCCTGAGGTCCGCCGGGTGGAGCCGCCTGGACCGGTGCACGATCAGCCCGGGCAGCTCGAGCCGGCGCTCGGCGGGCACGGTGACGTCGAGCCTGCGGACCACGTTCGGCAGGTCGAGCAGCGAGGCGACGGCCCGGTGCGAAGCGACCGCACCCCTTCCCGCTGCCAGCACCGATGCCATGACCGTGCCGGGCCAACTTGGGCTCACTCCGGGTAGGCGGAAGACGCCCCGCAGCACCCGCTCCCATTCTTGCCGCTTGACCCGCAGCGTGATCTCGCGCGGCGACAGCCCCTGCGCCATCGCCTGCTGGCGCGTCACCAACCCGTGCTGCTGCCGGGCCACCTGGGCGATGCGCCGCTCGGTGCTGAGCTCCATACCTGCCAGCTAACTGCGGGGTACCGACAAGAAGCGGCGAGATTCGCAGGATCGCGAGAAAATGTGCTGGGGTGTGGAGAATTTGGTACCTGCCAGGTGCACTATCCTCCACACCCCGCCAGCCGGAGGGTCGCGAACTACTCTTTCTCGACGTCACTGTGCACCACCGCCGAGGGATAGCCCTTCTCCTGGAGGAACCGAGCGATCTCGCCGGCGATCACGACCGACCGATGGTCGCCCCCGGTGCAGCCGACGGCAATCGTCAGGTAGTGCCGCCCCTCGCTGACGTAACCGGGCACCAGGAAGTCGAGCAGGTCGCGTATCCGGGCCAG
>DAIQBQ010000362.1:0-3074 GCA_036781065.1 Actinomycetota bacterium | reverse complement strand
AGCCGATGACCCCCTGGGAGGCGAGGGTCGCCGCCCGGGAAGCGCAGCGAGCAGCCGCCCGCAAGGCACAGGAGCAGGCAACGGCCCAGCCGATGACGCCCTGGGAGGCGAGGGTCGCCGCCCGGGAAGCGCGGGAAGCTGCCGCCCGCCAGGCCCGTCAGGCCGCCGCCGCCCGGCAGCACGCCGAAGCCCAGGTGCGTCCGGGCCAGCTGTACGCAGCCCGCAGCCTGCGGCTGGCACCGCCGCCCAGCATTGGCGTGGGGGCCCCGCCGCCTTGGCCGGCGACCGCATCGGCGCGGGTGCCGATGCCTGTCCCACCCTCCCGGCCGGCCGCCGCCCGCCAGGTGGCGCCTGGCATGCCGGAGATCCCGCCGATCCAGCGCCGGATCGCCGAGAAGCCCCGGCATGCCGCGGTCAGCGGCCAGCGCGACCCGAGGACCCGGCGCCGCACCGAGGACTCCACCAAATGGAGCGTGATCGACCTCACCGAACCCGAGCCGACGACCACCGAGCTCCCCGCTGGAGCAGTTGGGGCTATGTCCATGGGGGCTATGTCCATGGAGGAGATCGCACCCGCGGCGGCCGTCGCCGCCTCCGCCGGCGGGGCGCTCATGTCGCCGCTGCATGCTTTTGGAGGGAACCCGGCCGTCGCTGCGGCGGGGCCGACGCCCACCCCCAAGGTGCTCCGGCTCGAACCGCTCGGCCACTTCGGCAAGACCGAGAAGCCGGCAAAACCGGGACACGACCAGCGTGACGCCCCACGCAAGCGCAGCGGGTCCGACTTCACCCCGTATTACCGGCCGGTCGGCGAGCTCAGCTACGTCGCGGCCCCGTCGGGCGGACCGGCAGGAGGCCGGTAAGGCAGACCCCGTGGGCCGGGTGCTGGTCGGCACGGCCTCCTGGACCGACAAGACGCTGATCGAAAGCGGGGCGTTCTACCCGCCTCAAGCCCGCAAGCCGGAGGATCGGCTGCGGTTCTACGCCGGGCAGTTCCCCGTGGTCGAGGTCGACTCGACCTACTACTTCCCACCGACCGAGCGCAACGCCGCCCTGTGGGCGCAGCGCACGCCGGTGCACTTCACCTTCGACGTCAAGGCCTACTCGCTGCTGACCCGGCACCCGACACGGAAGGCGTCGCTGGCCGAGGACCTACGCCAGCAGGTGCCCGAGGCGAACCTGGCCAAGCCGTTCCTCTACGCCGCTCAGCTGCCCCCCAAGGTGGTCGATGAGGTGTGGGAGCGCTTCCGCCTGGCGCTGATGCCGCTGCATTCCGCCGGCAAGCTGGGCGCGGTCCACTTCCAGTTCCCCGAGTGGTTCCTGCCTGGCAAAAGCAACCGCGACTACCTCACGGAGTGCGTCGCCCGGCTCCCCGACTACCAGGTGGCGGTGGAATTCCGCAACGCGGCGTGGATGAGCGAACGCAACCAGGAGCGGACCCTGGCGTTCCTGCGTGACCATTCCATCCCCTACACCTCCGTCGACATGCCGCAGGGGTTCCGATCCAGCCTCCCCCCGGTCGCCGCTGCGACAAGCCCGGACCTCGCCTACGTCCGCTTCCATGGGCGCAACACCGATGACTGGGAGGGCAAGCATGAGACCGCCACCCCGCGCTTCGCCTACCTCTACACCCAGGACGAACTGGCTGGCTGGGCCCCCAAGATCAAGGAACTGGCCGCCCAGGCCAAAGAAGTCCACGTCCTGATGAACAATTGCTACCGTGACTATGCCGTGGTCAACGCCCGGCAACTGTCTTCGTTGCTAGATGACGAGTAACAATCTCACTCTATCAGCGTAGAAGCGCTCGTACAAGCCATCTACTGCCCCATCCGATCCGCGGCCGAAATTCATGGAACCGGCGAGGGCCGCGCGGGATCGATATGGCATGGTCGGCGATCCGGAGTTCGGGGACTTCGTACGTGAACAGCTGCCCGGCCTGCTCCGGTTTGCCCACCTGATCGCCGGCGACCCGCACGCCGCCGAGGAGGCGGTCCAGGCGTCGCTGGTCGCTACCCTCCGGCGCTGGCCCCAGATCTCACAGAGTGAGGGTTTCCGGCCGGTTCCCTACGTCCGCCGGGCGATCGTCAACAACCATGTCCGGTCGGCCCGCCGATGGAGCAACCGGGTCCGGCTGGGGCCCGTCCCCGACCAGGTGCTGCCCGACGACGTCGCCTCCTGGATCGAGCGCGACCGGGTCGTGCAGGCTCTGCGCGCCCTGCCGGCCAGGCAGCGAGCGGTGCTGGTGCTGGTGCTGCGCTACTACGCCGACTTGAGCGAGGCCGACATTGCCCAGACCCTCGGGTGCCGCCCAGGCACGGTCAAGAGCGCCGCAGCCCGCGGGCTGGCCGCGCTGCGGGTGCACCTCGACCCCAGCTACTCACCATCGGCAAACGGAGGGCTCCGATGAGCGACGACGAGGACGAGTTACGCCGCCACCTGCACGACCCCCGCTGGGAGCTGCCGGTCGCCGGCGATGCCGAGGAGCGCATCCGGCAGGCGGCCCGCCGCGACCGCCGGGTGCGATTCGCCGGCGCCCTCGGGATCATCCTGTTGCTGGGCACAGCCGCCACCGGGTACGGGCTGTCGAGGCAGTCGGGGCCGCTCCACGTGATCACTCCCGCCGGGAGCCCGGCGGTGACCCCGACCGTCGCCGTCTCCCCCACCCCGGCAAGCAGCCCGGAGCCAGCGGCCAGGGCAGCGATCCCGGCGGGTTTCCAGGCCGAGTCGGTAACCTTCGTGTCCGCCAACGAAGGGTGGGTGCTGGGCGGGGCGTGCGCGACCTGCACGGCGGCGATCCTGCACACCGCCGATGGGGGCAAGACCTGGGCGCCCGTGCCGGCCCCCGCCGTCCCGCTGGCTCAAGCCCCGGACGCCAGCAACGGCGGGGTCAGCGCGATCCGCTTCGCCAACGCCAACGACGGCTGGCTGTTCGGACCGGAGCTCTGGTCGACCCACGACGGAGGCGCCAGCTGGAGCCGGCCCGGCGCCCCCGGCTTGTCCAGCCAGTACGCCTACGTCGACGACCTCGAGGCGGCGAACGGACTGGCGTCGGCGGCGGTCCTCACCGATGGCAACGG
>DAIQBQ010000361.1:0-3099 GCA_036781065.1 Actinomycetota bacterium | reverse complement strand
GGGGCCGTCGAGGCCTTCGTCGCCATGCCAATCCTGGGCAACCCGGAGGCGGTGCGGACCGGGAAGGCGCTGTACCTGCTGGGCGGGCCGCCGGCGGTGCTGGACCGGATCGGGCCTGCCGTCGCGTCACTGACCTCGGCGACCCGGCGGTACCGCACCGCCCCGATGGCCAGCTCGGCCAAGCTGGCCTCCAACCTGCTGCTGCTCGACGCCGTCGTCGCCCTGGCCGAGGCGTTCACCGTCGCCCGGGCGGGGGGGCTGAGTGAGGGCGAGATCCGGGAGCTGCTCGGCGAGAGCGCACTGGTGCCGCCGGCGGTGCGGAACCGGTTCGAGGCGATTCTCGGCCATGGCGACGCCTCCTGGTGGACGGTCGCCCTGGGCGGCAAGGACGCCCGACTGGCGGTCGAGCTGGCCCGCTCCGCCGGCTCGGAGCTACCGCTGACCCAGGCCGCCTACCAGCGCTACCAGGATGCGGTGGCGGCGGGCCTGTCTGAGGCGGACATTTCCGCCATCGGCGACCTGTACCGGGGCTGATTCATGGTCGCCTCGAAGTTTTGTGGATCATCAGTTCTCATTATTGAGTGTGGCGATCCACAAAACGTTTCTGGCAATCCCGGGCGGCGCTCCGGCCCACGGTAGTCTTGGACCATGCCCGGTGTCGGTGATTCCATCCCCGTCCTCGACCACGGCTTCGTCCGGCTGGACGCCGCCGAGGCTTCCGACCTGTCGGTGGTCAACGGGGCGCGGGTCTCCTTCCTGCAGATGAAGGAGGAGATGGACGCTAAGGACGCCGGGCTGATCCGGTTCCTGATGCGCGAGGACCACGCCTCTCCCTTCGAGCACAACCTGTTCCGGTTCCACATCCGCTGCCCGATCGCCGTCGCCCGGGAGTGGATGCGCCACCGCTGGAGCAGCTTCAACGAGCACAGCCTGCGCTACTCGACGGCGATCGACGACTTCTACATCCCGGCGGCCGCCCAGGTCCGCACCCAGGTCGGCAAGCCCGGCGCCTACACCTTCGAGCCGGTCGAGGCCGATGCCGCCGCCCGGGCGCAGGACCTGCTCGCCAAGTCGTACCAGGAGGCCTGGAACCGCTACCAGGAGTTGCTGGAGATGGGCATCGCCCGGGAGCTGGCCCGGCTGGTGCTCCCCGTCGGGATCTACACCGAGTTCTACTGGAGCGTGAACGCCCGCTCCCTGATGAACTTCATCTCGCTGCGTAACGCGGAGCAGGCGATGTGGGAGATCCGCCAGTACGGGGCGGCCGTTGAGCAGTTCTTCGCCGGGCTGATGCCGGTCACCCACGCCGCCTTCGAAGAGTTCGGGAGAAAGGCACCCTGATGAGCGACCCGCTGTCGGAGCTGGACATCGCAACCGTGCTGGTCGTCGTCGCCCACCCGGACGATGGCGAGTTCAGCGCCGGCGGGAGCATGGCGAAGTGGGCCTCCGAGGGCAAGGAAGTGGTGCTGTGCGTCATCTCCAACGGGGCGATGGGCTCCAATAACCCCGACTTCTCCCGGGACGAGTTGGTGGCCATGCGGGAGCGGGAGCAGCGGGCGGCCGCTGCGGTCACCGGGCTGAAAGACGTCGTGTTCCTGGGCTACGAGGACGGCTACCTCGAGGACAGCCACGAGATCCGCCGGGACGTGATCCGGGAGATGCGCCGGATCAAGGCCGACCTGGTCGTCGGTCCCGATCCGTCGACGTCCTACGCTGAGGGCCGCTACGTCAATCACCCCGACCACCGGGCCGCCGGGCTGGTCTTCGCCGCCGCCGTGAACCCGGGGGCCTCGACGACGCCGCTGTACCGGTCGGAGTTGTACGACAAGGGGTTCCTGCCCTACGACATCAAGGCCTGCCTGTTCGCCAACTCCAACAACGCCGACTACTTCGTCGACATCGCCGACCACATCGACACCAAGATCGCCGCCCTCAGGGAGCACCACTCGCAACTGGGCGGCAGTGACAACCTGGCCGACCGGGTCCGCCAGATGTCCAGGATGACGGCCGAACGGGCCGGGAGCAGCTACGCCTACGCCGAGGGGTTCAAGGGCTTTTTCTTCGGGCAGCGCAGCTCGGGCCAGACCACCTAGCCCCCGTGCCCCGCCGCACCGGCCGGGATCTGCGCCCGGAGGGCACCAGGGCGCACGCTAGGCGGCGAACGCTGCCCCGGGTGGCCGAGGTCGACGAGATCGCCGGTCGCATCGTGGGGCCCGCTTGGGCGACCGTTGCGGGCTACCAGGTCGGCAACGTCGCCGGGACCAAGCGCTACCGCTGCCCGTGGTGCGAGGGCTGGATCGAGCCCGGCGTCGCTCACGTTGTCGCCTTCGAGATCGGCAAGGCCGAGGAGCGGCGCCACTACCACTCCGGTTGCTGGGCCCGGCAGCTGCAAGCCTGGTCCCGCCGGACCCGGTGACCTGGTCGGCCGCCGGATCAGGCGACCCGGCGGTGGCGGGTCATTGCCGAGCGCGGGCGGCTGGCCTTGGCCGGCGGGGGCTTGCTCAGGCGGATCAGCGTGCGCAGGGTGAAGCGCATGATGGCGTCGGCGAGGCGGAAGGCCGGGGCGAACCCGGCAACCAGCAGGAGGAAGGCTCCGACGACCAGCAGGGTCGGGCCGTCGGACGACCCCAGCCGGTCCGTCCCCATCCAGGCCAGCAGCGTGCCGACGAGGACCAGGAACCCCACCGAGATCAGCCCCACGATGAAGCTGGCCGGGACAGCGATGCGGACCATGCGGCGGCGGCGCTCGATGATCAGCCACACCCCGCCGGCTCCCCAGGCGGTCAGGGCGATGAGCGGGACCGTCGCCTGGTGGGGAAGGATCCCGGTCATCGCCACGATGATGGCGACAGCAGCCAGGCCGATCGGCACGTAGACCAGCCACAGCCAGCGGAAGAAGACCCGGCGCGCCCGGAGCGCCGCCGCCCGCGCCTTCGCCGCCTGGCTTCGCGCGGGCCGGGTGCCCGCCGGCGCGGGCCGGGTGCCCGCCGGTGCGGGCCGAGGTGCAGGCTTGCGGGCGGGCACGCCAATCGCCCGGGGCGCCGCCGCCTGCTGTGGCTGCCGGCTGGCGGCCGGGGCTTTGGGCCGGGCAGCGGCTCC
>DAIQBQ010000360.1:0-3103 GCA_036781065.1 Actinomycetota bacterium | reverse complement strand
TCCGCCCGCCCATCGATCGCGAGCATCGCGGCCGACTTTATGCCGGCTCACCTAGAGGGGGTCCCCATGATGGTGGCCACGACGGGGTCCCATCCTCGTGGCCAGCGGTATTGTCGCGCCCTGGCCCTGCAGAGCGGCCGGTGCTAAAACGGGAGGCGCTGGAGCCAGCCGGATGGGAAGGTCCTGTCGTGACGAGGAAACCAAGCGCATCCGTGCTGCCGCCGGAATGGGTGCAGGCAGGCAAACGCCACCGGCTCTCCAACCGCCACATCAAGATGGCTCGTGAACTCGGCATGAACCCGAAGAAGCTCGGCGGACTGGACAACCATCGCCAGGAACCCTGGAAGGCCCCGCTCCCGGAGTTCATCGAAGCGCTGCATGCAAAGCGTTTCGGCGGCAAGAAGCCCACACCCTAGGCTGGGGCAGCCAGGCCTTGGGCAGGCGGGTCTGCGCGGGACGGGACGGCTACGGCGAGGGGTGAGCTCTTGGCCTCCGGCGTAAGGGTTGCACCGGCCCCTTCCCTGACCTCGGATCCCCGTGGCCGACCTGCTCCGCCCTGACCCCGCTGCCGGCCCATGAACTCAGTTCTTCGCGATCTTGCAGCCGGTCCGCGGCTGGCGCAGAATGCAAATGTCATGGATGTAGTTACAGCCGTGCGAGAACCCCTGGCGGCTCCGGCGACCGAGGTCCCGTCGGCCTACGAACGCCTTGCCAGCCGCCTCCAGGAGCGGCGCGCGGTCGACGAGGCCACCTCGCTCCTCGTCGACCAGGCCCTGGCCCTGTGGGCCCGGCCGGGGTTCGACACCTTCCTGTCTCTCCCCGAACTGCGCTTCGAGCCATTCGACTACCAGCTCCAGGCGGCGGCCACCGTGCTCCGGCGCATGCACGGGCGGGCGATCCTGGCTGACGAGGTCGGGCTGGGCAAGACCATCGAGGCCTGCCTGGTCCTCGCCGAGCTACGCCTGCGGGGACTGGCCCGGAACATCCTCGTCCTGGTGCCGCCGGGACTCGTCGAGCAGTGGCGCGAGGAGCTGGAGCGCAAGTTCGGCCTTCCGTCGGCCATCGTCGCCGGTGGCCTCCCGCCGGCGACCAGTGACCCCCCGGTCCTGCTTGCGTCGCTTGCCGCCGCTCGCCGGCCCCCACTCGCCGGGGCACTGGCGGAGTGCAAGTGGGACCTGGTGATCGCCGACGAGGCGCACCGGCTCAAGAACCCACGCAGCGCCTCGGCGAAGGCGGTGCAATCGCTGCGCACCCGCCACCTCCTCCTGCTGACCGCCACGCCGGTCGAGAACCGCCTGGACGACCTGTTCCACCTGATCAGCCTCGTTTCGCCGGGGCTGCTGGGCAGCGCCAAGGAGTTCCGCGCTCGGCACGGGTCGACCGGAGGACAACCGCGGAACCTGGCCGCCCTCCGCGACGCCACCAGCGAGGTGATGGTGCGCCACCGCCGTAGCGAGGTCGCCCTGATGCTCCCCCGCCGGCTGGCCCAGACGATGTGCGTCAGCCCGGCGGACGACGAGGCCAGCCTGTACGCGGCGGTGACGGAGCGAGTGCGACGGGAAGGGAAGGAGGCAGCACCAACCCGGCGCCTCGGGCTGCTGGCGACGCAGCGCATCGCCGGGTCGAGCCCCGCCGCGCTGGCGGCCACCCTCGCCAGGGCGGGATGGGACGACCTGGCGGAGCGGGCGGCCCGCCTGGGCTCGACACACAAGGCGCAGACGCTGGTCGAACTTGTCGCCCGCCATACCCAGGCCGGGGAGAAGGTCGTCGTATTCACCGCCTTCCGCCAGACGCTCGAGTACCTGGCCGGGGTGTTGGACGCAGCAGGGGTGCACGCCGCTGTCTACCACGGCGGGCTGAGCCGCCTGGACAAGGATCAGGCCGTCGAGGCGTTCCGCGGTCCGGCCCCGGTGCTGCTCACGACCGAGGCGGCGGGCGAGGGTCGCAACCTGCAGTTCTGCCACGTGATGGTGAACTTCGACCTCCCCTGGAACCCGATGCAGATCGAGCAGCGCCTCGGCCGGATCCACCGGATTGGCCAGAGCCACGACGTCGTGCTCCACAACCTGGTCGCCCGGGGAACCGTCGAGGAGCGCATCCTCCGGCTCCTCGAGACCCGCATCAACCTGTTCGAGCTGGTGGTCGGCGAGCTGGACATGATCCTGGGTCGGGTCGAAGACGACTTTGACTTCGAGTCGTTCGTCTTCCACGCCCACCTGGACTCCCGGGACGACGCCGAGTTCGACGCCCGCCTGGAGCAGCTGGGCCAGGGTCTGGTGGAGGCGCGCCGCAGCTACCTCCAGACCCGCCACGGCAACGACGAACTGATGCCGTCCGACACTCCTGAGCCGGCATGACTCCCTCGGCAGGGACCGGGCCGCTCGACTTCTTCTGCGCCTTCGCCGAACGGGAGGGGGCGGCCTGCGAGCGGGGGCGAGGAGCGACATTGCTCCTGCTCCCCGACCCGTTGCGGCAATCCCTTGACCTCCCGGAAGAGGTGACGGTCACCGCGGACCCGGAGGCTGCGCGGGAGGACGGCGCCGTCCTGCTGGTCCATGGCAACCCGCTGCTGGACCGGGTCGCCGGAACCGTGCTTGACCGGGGCGACGCCGGCTGGGGCCATCTGCCCTGGCCCGCCTCGCGGATGCCGACCGCCGCCGAACTGGCCGAGCGGGCGCGGGAGCGGGTCCAGGTCGACCATGGCCGCATCGAGCACGCCGGCCCCCCGCCGCAGGAGGCCTACCTTCCGGCGTTCCACGTCGGTGTGCTGGTCAGCTATGCCGTGTCGCTCGAGGAGCGGTTCCAGGAGCGGGAGGACGTCTGGATCGATGGCCGGAACGGGCGACAGCTGGAGGCCAGCCTCCAGGCGTTCGTTGCTTCCCGCACCCCGGAAGCCGGCCTGAATCGCTCCCGGCCGGTTGTCGGCCACGACATCCCCACCGTCCTCTCGGCCGCGGACCGGCTCGTCACCGCCCGGG
Source organism: Actinomycetota bacterium (assembly GCA_036781065.1). Taxonomy (GTDB): domain Bacteria; phylum Actinomycetota; class CADDZG01; order JAHWKV01; family JAOPZY01; genus DAIQBQ01. The sequence goes on along the minus strand of DAIQBQ010000360.1, from coordinate 125 downwards.
CACTCCAGCGGCGGGCTCAGCTAGCCAAGCAGACCCGCGGCCAGCGCGAGGACGAGCTGGCTCGGGCACGCGCCTACTACCAGTCGACCCTCGCCTCGATCGAAGCCCGCAGGGCTGCCGCCAGC
>DAIQBQ010000359.1:0-3108 GCA_036781065.1 Actinomycetota bacterium | reverse complement strand
TCCGCTACGACCGGTCGCTCGGCGTGCTCGCCCAGGCGAAGGCGCTGAACCCCCGGATCCCCACCAAGTCCAACATCATCGTCGGGCTGGGGGAGACCTTCGACGAGGTCGTCGGGACGCTCCGCGACCTGCGGGCGGCGCAGGTCGACATCATGACGATCGGCCAGTACCTGGCCCCCTCGGTGGATCACCACCTCCCAGTGCACCGCTGGGTTCACCCCGAGGAGTTCGACGAGTACCGCCGCCTCGGCGAGGAGATGGGCTTTGCCTGGGTCGAGTCCGGCCCGCTGGTCCGCTCCTCGTACCACGCCGGCCAGCAGTACCGGGCCGCCGCCCGGCGGCTCACCTCCCACGCCTGACCGCGCTCGTCCCGCCCCGCACCCGGCACCGGTCATTACTCGTCCCGCCCCGCACCCGGCACCGGTCATTAGCGGGGACCGCCGTTGACGAGTGACCCGGGGGTTTTGGTAGGGTCTGGATCCTGACCTGACTGATTTGAGGTGCTCATGGATTCGGCCCAGCGCGACCTGCAGGACGTTGCTGCGTCGATCCGGGCCGAGCTGCGGCGGGAGGCCGAGGAAGCCGAACGGGAGGCCGCCGTCGCGGCCGGGATGCGCCGGAGCCTGGCCGACGTCGCCGGCGAGCTCATGGCGCACGGGGACACCGTGGCCATCGACGCAGCTGGCCACCACTTTGCCGGCCAGCTCGCTGCCGCCGGCGCCGATGTCGTCACCTTGGCGTCGGGGTCGCTGCGGGTCGACATCGCCCTCGGCGCAGTGTCGAGCTTGCGGGTGCTCGAGCGGGCGCGGACAGGCGGTCTCGCGCCACTCCCGGGCTCCCCTTCGACGCTCCGGGCGCGACTCAACGAGCTGCAGCTCAGCGGTCAAGAGGTGGAGGTGGGCGTGACCGCTGCCGAGGAGCAGCTAACCGGACGGGTGGCCCTCGTCGGATCCGACCACGTGGCGATCGGAGAGGAGGTGGGGCCGGAGTGGTTCGTACCGCTCAACCGGCTGGCGTTCCTACGGATCCACGACCCCGAGGGCTGACGCCGGCGAGCGGCGTCCCCCCCGCCCCGAGGTCGCCAGTGTCACGACTGCTGGGTGACGGTCTCCTCTTCCTCGTCCTCGGCGGAGTCGCTGGGAAGTTGCTTCAGCCAGACGAGGATCTCGTCCCGCAGGAAGCGGTACTTCCGGGTGCCCGGGACGCGGTGACACGGGATCAGGCCGGCATTCGCCCACTTGCGCACTTGGTTGGCGTCGGTCAGCAGCATCTCGGCCACCAGCGGCACATCCATCACGAGTGGATAGTCTTCCGGCCGGGCCCTGGTGGGAAGGTCACTCGACGGTATAGACATGCTCACCTACCTTTTTCTTAGACTACAGACCAGTGATGATGACTCTTAGGCTCTGTTCATTACCAGAACCATCTCGTAGAATGCTAGCCCACGGGGTTGGGATGTGCAAGCACCGACCCCCAAATGCAGGCAACCCAATCGACGTCAGCTCCCTAGTTGGTCAAGGTTCGGCCAGTTCGGCGAGGGGGCTGGAGAGCCCAGGTGACAGTGATGGCCCGTACTGATCGGGACGACATGGTTGTCGTGCCTCCGCTCGATCCTGCACCGCCGGGCGGGTCGGGGGCGGCAGCCGGCGGGCGGGTGCCGCGGCGGACCGTGTCAACCGGCCATGTGGTGATGATCGTGGCCGGCCTGGTCGCCGCCCTGCTCACCTATTCGGTCCTCCGCCAGGCCGGGGGCAAGGGTACGGAGGTGCTGGTGGCCGGCCGGGCGCTGACCGCGGGGCAGACGCTGCAACGGTCGATGCTCACCACCACGACAATCAAGGCCAGCTCCGCGGTGATTGGCTCGAACATGGTGACGCCGGCGCAGGAGTCCTCACTGATCGGCGAGACGGCGGCGGTCGACGTCCCATCGGGCCAGCTGATCGCGCCCGGCGACTTCAGCTCCGCAACGCCGCTGCCCTCCCGGACGGCGGTCATGATCGATCAGGCGGAGGTTCCCGGCGGGATCTCATCGGTCAAGCAAGGCGCAACGATCGACGTGACCGGCCTGACGGCAAATGGCATCCCGCTGACCGTCCCGGGACTGCAGGTGCTGAGCCCGCCGGTGGCCCCCGCCGGGTCGGCGCTGTCCGGCGCGCCGGCCACGGTGCAGATCGAGTTGGCAGTCCCGAACACGACACTGATGGACGAGCTGCTCTTGGCCACCCAGAGCAAGTTCATCATCCGGGTGACCGACCCGGGCGCTCCCGCCGGGCCTGACGCCCTGCCCAGCGGCGCGGCCTCCGGATCCAGCTAGGGCTTGGCGGAGATGGAGCCCGAGCTGGCGGTGGTCTACTCGCCGCGGGAGTGGGCGAATCGGGTGGTGCGCCACGTCACCGACCACGGCGGCGGCCGGGTCCGGCTCCGGGTGGTCGACGGCCGGGTGGCGCTCGAGGAGGACTACGACGTCCTCCTCGCCGAGGACGTGACCTCCTTCCTTACCCATCGCACCGTGCAGGAGCTGCACCGGCGGGGCCGCGGCGTGCTCGGCGTTTACGATCCCGACGAGCGGACCGGCAAGGACCGGCTGCTCGAACTGGGGGCCGACGAGGTGATCGAGGCCGCCGCATCGGCCGACGAGTTCGTGCAGGCGGTCAACCGGATCGTCCGCGCCCGGCCGATGCCGGGGGTCGAGCGGGCCATCAGCCCCGGGGTCGCCGCCGCCGGTGACGCCCGCCGCGAGGCCCCGGCCCTCCGGCGCCCTAACCCCGGCGGCTGGCAGTGGGCAGTTGGCGGGCCTCCGGGAGGGTGCGGGGCGACCGAGGTGGCGATCGAGCTGGCCCGGCAGCTGCGGCGGCGGGGCCAGAGCGTGGTGCTGATCGACGCTGGCGAGGTCGCCCCGGCGTTGGCCCAGCGGCTGGGACTGTCCCCGATCCCCAACATCCGCACCGCCATCGACGCCCTGGTCCATGGCTCGGGCAAGCTCCCCGACACCCTGGCCCCCGTCCCGGCGGGAGGGTTCAGCGTGGTCGCCGGACTGGTCAACCCAGCCGACTGGGCACAGGTGCGGGCGGCGGAGGCGGCCGACGTTGCCGCCGAGCTCAAGCGCAG
>DAIQBQ010000358.1:0-3150 GCA_036781065.1 Actinomycetota bacterium | reverse complement strand
GTCGGGCACGATCGTCTCGGCGGCCCAGGCCCAGACGATGCTCGACGACGGGTTCGGCATCGACTGGATCGAGTCGACGAACCTGGGCAACTACTACGCCAAGAACGGCCTGTGGGAAGACGGCGGCGGCCACGTCGAGCAGGGCGTGCTGTTCTACCTCCCGGGCAACATGGAGCTCGCTGTGCTGGTGAACTCCCCGGTCGGGACCCCGGCGCAGTTCCTCTACAGCGTCGTATCGGGCGCCTACACGAGCAACGTCGTGCCGGTGCTCCAGCCGCTGGGCCCGCTCCCGGTCGCCGCCCCGCTCAGCGCCACCCCGGAGGCGTCGAGTGAGCAGGTACGGGCGTGATCACGCCCCGCGTTGCTCACTCAGCGGGCTCGGGCGAGGTACGCCCGGCTGAGCTCGGCCTTTACGCCCTCCGGGTCCTCCTTTATCCGCCGCCAGGTGATGAAGAGGACGAGCCACCCCTCGAGCTGCAACCGGTTCGCCTGCTCCCGGTCCAGCTCGAAACGGTGCCTGCCCATATGGGTCTCGTACCCGTCAGTCAGAACCGCCAACTTGATCTGGGGGAAGGCGAAGTCGAGCCGGACGATGTACCCGGCGGCGTCGAAAACTTCCAGCTGGCGGACGGGCGGTGGCAGGCGGCAGGCGGCGAACAGGTGAAGGAACATCGTCTCGAGGACGGATTCGGACGGCGCGGCCTTAGGGTCCCGGCCGGACAGGAACCTCCGCACCGTTGTCACACCGCGCCCACCGGGCGACGCCGCTACCAGGCCCGCCAGCTGGTCGAGCACGATTGGTTGCATCTGGATGGCCCGCTCGGCCGCTGCTTCCCAGCGGACCGGGTCGACAACCGTCACCAGGTCCATGAGGGTCCGGGGCAGGCCGGTGACCCGGAACTCGCCCAGCTTTCCGTACTCGGATCGTCCAAGGTGCTCCGTGCGGTGCAGGATGATCCCCTTGGGCGCATGGCAGCAGCTGGAGGTGTTCAGCAGCTCGACGGTGCCCACCGGGATCCCATCCAGCTTGAACAGGCCGGCGGCGGCCCGGTGTGAGATCACCGCTCCCGGCCCCGCCCACAGTTGAGCAGCCATCAACGGTCGGGGCCAGGCGTCCGGCGTCCCGTTCATGGCGTACACCTCGGGCAAGACACGGGTCCACTGTCCCTGCCCGATCCGCCACTTGATCCCGTCCGGGGTCAGGCCCGCCGCCAGCGCCTGCGCCCGGCTGACCAGCCCACACTGCCTCCCCGCCAGCCTCCCAAGTGGTTCATAGCGGTTCACATATCAAAGCATATCAACCATCCTCGGCTGTACACGATACGGAGCGAGCGAGCAGCAACAGGCGTGATCACGCCCCTATTTGCTCGGTCACCCTGGATGGCCCCCGCCAACCCCCGGCCGCCCGCATCTTGACGAAACCCCAGGTGTCCAGGAAAATGTGTGGGCAACCTGGTGCCCAAGGAGTCGGTATGGCGCGGTCGCAGTTCGGAGGAGGCTTGGGGGACGAGTTCGCCCTCCTTCTTGTACGCATGTAGCGCGCGCCTGGCGGTACACGGACGTGCGCTACAAACCTCTCGGGACCGAGAGGTTTTTTGTTACCAGGGGCGGGTTCGCAACGCCATGATCGGGAGGTAGGCCGTGAGCAACGAAATCACCGGTGCGCAGGCGCTGATGAAAGCGCTGGAGGCGGTCGGGGTCACCGAGATGTTCGGCATCCCAGGCGGCGCCATCCTGCCCGCCTACGACCCGCTGCTGGACTCGTCCATCCACCACATCCTGGCCCGCCACGAGCAGGGCGCCGCCCACGCCGCCGACGGCTACGCCCAGGCCTCCGGCCGGGTCGGAGTCTGCATGGCGACCTCTGGCCCCGGCGCGACCAACCTGGTCACCGGCCTCGCCTCCTCCTACATGGACTCGATCCCGGTCGTGGCGATCACCGGCCAGGTCGCCCGCTGGGCGATCGGGTCCGACGCCTTCCAGGAGACCGACGCCACCGGCGTCACGCTCCCGGTCACCAAGCACAACTGGCTGGTGATGGACCCGGGCGACATCGCCCAAACCGTCGCCGAGGCGTTCCACGTGGCCGCCAGCGGCCGCCCCGGCCCGGTGCTGATCGACCTGCCCAAGGACGTCCTGCAGGCCAGGTTCAGCTACCACGAGGCCACCCCGGTCGACCTGCCCGGCTACCAGCCGAAGCTGAAGCCGAACCTCCGCCAGGTGAAGGAAGCAGCCAAGCTCATCCTCGAAGCGAAGCGCCCGGTGATCTACGCCGGCGGCGGCATCGTCGCCTCCGGGGCCGGGGCGGCACTGCAGCGGCTGGCCGAGCTGACCGGCATCCACGTGATCACCACGCTGATGGCCCGGGGCGTCGTCCCCGACGACCACCCGCTGTGCCTGGGGATGCCGGGCATGCACGGTAACTACACGGCGGTCACCTCGATGCAGAAGGCCGACCTGCTGATCGCCCTCGGCACCCGCTTCGACGACCGGGTCACCGGCAAGCTGCCCGCCTTCGCCACCCGGGCCAAGGTGATCCACGCAGACATCGACCCGGCCGAGATCGGCAAGAACCGGAAGGCCGACGTGCCGATCGTCGGCGACGCCCGGCTGGTAATCGAGGAGCTGATCTCGGCGATCGGAGCCGAGTACGACAAGGGCGAGCGGGGCAACTACGCCGCCTGGACCGCCCAGCTGAACGACTGGCGCCGGCGCTTCCCCTACCGCTACTCGCAGCCGGACACCGGGATGCTGAAGCCGCAGTTCGTCATCTCCCGGATCTCCGAGCTGACCGACGGCAACGGGGTGTACGTTGCCGGGGTCGGCCAGCACCAGATGTGGGCATCGCAGTTCATCAAGTTCCGCCGGCCGCGGACCTGGATCAACTCGGGCGGTCTCGGCGCCATGGGCTTCGGCGTCCCTGCCGCCATGGGGGCCAAGGTCGGCAGGGCGGACGACGAGGTGTGGTGCATCGACGGGGACGGCTGCTTCCAGATGACCTGCCAGGAGCTGGCGACGATGGCGGTCGAGAAGCTGCCGGTCAAGATCGCCATCATGAACAACGCCCACCTGGGAATGGTGCGCCAGTGGCAGGAACTGTTCTACGAGGAGCGCTACTCCGAGGTCGAGCTGGGCACCGCGATCCCCGAC
>DAIQBQ010000357.1:0-3151 GCA_036781065.1 Actinomycetota bacterium | reverse complement strand
CGCGGCGGCCCCACCGGGTACGGGTCAGGGTGCGGTGAACCGGGTGGATGCGTAGTTGTCGAACGTCGCCGAGCCGTGCAAGACCTGCAAGTCGACGAAGGCGACCGGTGAGCTGATCGAGCGGGTGGGGAAGCGGGGCAAGTTCTACGGCTGCTCGCACTACCCGGCCTGCCGGCACACCCAGAACGCCGATCCCCGGGAGGCGCCGCCGCCCGATGGAGCCCCGACCGCCGCGGTTTCGCCGGGCCCGGCGGCCGAGGCGCCGGTGGCCCTGACCGTGGAGCCGTTGGTCCTCGGGTGAGTGCCGGCTTCCCCCCCAACGCCATGTTCCTCGTCGTTGAGGGCGGCGACGGAGCGGGCAAGTCGACCCAGGTCGAGCGCCTGGCCTCTTTTTTGCGGGATGCCGGGCGGGATCCGGTCGTCACCCGGGAGCCGGGCGGGACCGCGGTAGGGGCGGCGATCCGCGACCTGCTGCTCGACCCTGCCAACGGCGGCCTGTCGCCCCGGGCCGAGGCGCTGTTGTATGCCGCCGACCGGGCGCAGCACGTTTTGGAGGTTATCCGGCCCGCTCTGGAGGCGGGGCGGGTGGTCATCTCCGACCGCTACCTCGACTCGTCGCTGGCCTACCAGGGCCTCGCTCGCGGGCTCGGTGTCGGGGAAATCGAAGACATCAGCCGCTGGGCGACAGGCGGGCTGCTGCCGGACCTGGTGATCCTGCTCGACGTCGCCGCGCCGGAGGGGCGCCGCCGGTTGTCGGGGGCCGACCGGGCGGCGGACCGGATGGCCGACCGGATGGCGGGGGCCGACCGGATCGAGCAGGAGGGCGACGCCTTCCACGCCAAGGTGGCCAATGCCTACTGGGCGCTCAGCCGGGCCTACCCGGAACGGTTCGCCGTCGTCGACGGGGGAGGGAGCCCGGACGAGGTCGCCGCCGCGATCCGCCGCCACGTCGAGAAGCTGCTATGAGCTCTTGGACAGCTGGCCGGTGGTCGGATGGAGCTGCATCGTTCCGGTTGAGCGGCCGGGAAAGCTGCCTTGTGTGTGAACGACCGCGTGATAGCACCACTGATCACACACAGGGGAGTCTCGATGCGGACGAGCCGGTCAGAAGCCCGTTTGCCCCGGAAGCAGCGAGGGCTGGGGCGTGCCAGTTCCGCCACGATCTGGCCGAGGTCGATCTCGCCAATGGCGAGCCGGGCCTCGAGCAGGCGGGTCGGCTAAGGAGGGTGCACCAATGAGCGACCTCTGGGACCGGCTGGCCGGCCAGGCCCGGGCCTCGGCGATGCTGCGGGCCGCCGCCGGGAGCCCGGGCGACGCCTACCTGTTCTCCGGCCCGGCCGGGGCCGGCAAGGAGGCTGCCGCTCTTGCCTTCGCGGCGGCGATCCTGTGCCGCTCCGAGGTCCGGGGGTGCGGGGGATGCGCCATCTGCAGCCGGGTGCTGCGCGGCATTCACCCGGACGTCCTGGTGCTGGAGCCGGAGGGCTACACCTACCCGATCGAGGCGATCCGGGAGGCGGTGGCCACCGCGGCCCTGACCCCGATGGAGGGGGACCGCCGGGTCGTGATCGTGAACGAGGCGGACCGGATCGCCGAGCGGTCGCAGAACGCCTTGCTGAAGGCGCTGGAGGAGCCGAACCCGTCGGTGACCTGGGTGCTGGTCGCCAGCGTGCTGGTCCCGGTGCTGCCGACGATCGTCTCCCGGTGCCAACTGGTTGAGTTTGCATCGGTACCGGAAGAGGCGGCCATCGCGCTGCTGCGCGACCGGGCCGGGCTCGCCGGCGGCCCTGAGGGCACCCGAGCGGCGTCCGTTGCGGTGCGGGCGGCCCGGGGGGAGGTCGACCGGGCGGTGGCCCTGGTCGAGGACGCCGCCGCCGGCGAGTTGCGCACCCTGGCCATCGATGCCGCCCTGGACGCCGCCGGCGCACCCGACGGGCGGCGAGCCTTGGCGCTGGCCCGGCGGGTCGCCGCCGCCGCCCAGCTGGCACGTCAGGCCCGGGAGTCGGCCGCCGCCGCCGAGCTGGCTGCGCTCGAGGAGGCACTCGGGACCTCCCGGGGCTCGGGCGGGGCACGCAGGCGCCTGGGCGACCGGGCGAAGCGGGCGGCCCGGCGGGCAGAGACCGACGTGTCCCTGGAGTTCTGCCGGTGGCTGGCCCAGGCCTACCGGGACCTGGCTGCGCTCGCCGCCGGTGCACCGGGGAACACGGTCACGGCCCCCGACCGGCTGGACGACCTTTCCGCCGCGGCCCGGATGCGGCCGCTGGGCGCCTGGCTGCGGCTGGCCGACGAAGCCATGGGGGCCCAGGACGCCATCCGCACCAACGCCTCGCCGACGCTCAGCGTCGAGTCGGTGCTGCTGGCCCCGCTCGCCCTCAGCGGGGAACTCGGGCCGTCGCCGCCGCTCCCGGCCGAGGACGCTCCCGGCCGAGGACGCTCCCGGTGAGGACGCTGCCGGCCGCGCCGCACCGGTTGGCGGCCCACTAAAATCGAAACAGCTGGCTTGTGCGGCCAGCGCCCGCCGGAGTAGCTCAGCGGCAGAGCATTCGCTTCGTAAGCGAGTGGTCGAGGGTTCGATTCCCTCCTCCGGCTCCCCCCGCCCTGGTTCTCGCACTCCTTGAATCTCCCCGAAGGTAGCGTTCAGGATTGCGAGTGCTGGTCAAGACTCATATGCTGGTACGTGCCATGCGGTACTGCTCCGCAGGGAAGACGGAAGTCCCGGGGGGCCAGGCCGAGGACCCATAGCGGTGGGTCGCCTAGGACGGGAGCCGGGACGTCCGCATTTTTTGGGCCGGCACTCAGCCGACGCTCAGATGTACCGAACCTCGAGCCCCGTGGCGGCCGCCACCTTGTCGTACCAGCCCACTTGCTCGCCAATGAGGTGCTCACGTACGGCTCCTCCGATGGCATCCGCAATCCACAGAAGGGGCTCTGCTTTCGTACCCCATCGGTAACTGAAGTTGATCGCCGCAAGCCGTTCTCGCAATAGATCGAGAATGACGCCTCGGTCTGTAGCATCCTGCCTAGAGGTTCTGGTCTCGATGATCGCCGCCGAGCATCCGTTGTCGAGGAGCTCCTCCAGGCAGGCCCGCATCGCTCGCGCTGTAACTGCTCAGGTACCCTCTCCCCAGCCAGGATTTCGCGCGGACCGCGCGGA
>DAIQBQ010000356.1:0-3157 GCA_036781065.1 Actinomycetota bacterium | reverse complement strand
GCAGGAGTTTTGTGGATCGCTGCACTCAATAATGAGGGCCCATGATCCACAAAACGCTGGATCAAAGGCGACCCCCGGGACACCACTATCCGCTCCCCGGTATCATGGACCGCTCGCCCCAGTGGAGCAGTCTGGAGTGCTCGGGTCCCTGTCAAGGACCAGGTCGCCGGTTCAAGTCCGGTCTGGGGCGCGGGGCGGTTCCCTTTCCCATCTGGGACGGGGCCAGGTAGCTCAGGTGGTAGAGCACTCGGCTGAAAACCGGGGTGTCGCTGGTTCGATTCCAGCCCTGGCCACTTCTCGGCGCACACCATTGGGCGCGCGGCTACCGAGGCTTCGGCGGATGCTCGGTGATGTGCAGGATGGCGCCGGTCGGCTTGATCATGACGATGAAGTTGCCCGCCGGGCCATCCTGGACCTCGCCGTAGCCGTCGACGATCAGCGTGTAGTCCCCCGGCACCGGGGGCGGCCAGAGCAGGGTGACCGCGTTGTTGCCCTGCAGGTTGCGGGCGGTGTGCCGGCCGGACCCGGCCATCAGCAGCTCGCCCGACCACTGAACGGTCACCGATGTCGCCCGAGCCCGCGAGTCGGCCCCGACGGTCAGCAGGTACGGGTTGGGGCCGTAGCGGTCGACGAACCGGGCCAGGTCCTTGAGGCTGACCGGGACCGACATGACTAATTCTGGCGCTCGACCGACCGCACCTGGTCCCACCAGGCGGCCAACTCGGCGTAGCGGCGCTGGCACTCGTCCAGGTCGCCCAGCTCCATCGCCTCCAGGCAGGCCCAGATCTCGCCGGCGGAGCGGTCGGACTCCAGGGCTTGTGCCGGGATCAGCGGGGTCAGGCCCCCGTAGTCGAGCTCGAGGCGGGATTCCGGGTCGAACTCGCCCAGCCAGTCGGCCAGCTCGGCCACCGGCGTGCTGATCGACTCGTCCATGCCGGCGCACTCCAGGATCCCGTGCGCCCGGCGCAGCCGCACCGCGGCCAGCGACAGCTCGGTCTCGTAGCGCAGCCGCACCCTCCCCTTCCCGGGCGTCAGGATGCGCTCGGCGTCGTCGAAGGCGGCCAGCCAGCGGAACGGCACGTGCCAGGCGGAGTAGGCAACGTGGTCCCGGGAGGCCGGTGCCTCGCGGCGCAGCCGCTCCAGCTCCTGGGTCGCCCGCTGTACCTCGCCGTCGGGAACGATGAACCCGCAGGCGTCCGGGTCGCCGTGGCAGGCGACGATCCCGGCCAGCACGCCCATCCGGACGCTGGAGGGGCAGACGACCGGCTCGCCGTTGACCCGGCGCACCCGGGCATGGTCACGGTCGACCGGGTAGAGCAGCCCGACCAGCCCGGTGGCGACCGCGGCGTCCCGGTAGACCCACCCACGTTCGGCCTCGGCCGTCGCCGCCCAGCGCGCCCGCTGCGGCTCCGGGAACACGGCAAGCGGCTCGTAGACCCTGAGCTGGCTCGCCGGAACCATCGACATGCCCCACATTGTTCACGGTCTCGGGCCGACGTGCTCGGGGACCGCAACTACAATTCGATTGTGGAACTCTTCGAGCGCATCGCCGGCGAAGATTACGAACAAGTAGTTTTCTGCCACGACCGCCCGTCGGGCCTGCGGGCAATCATCGCCATCCACTCGACCGCCCTCGGCCCCGCCCTCGGCGGGACCCGCTGCTGGCGGTTCGCCTCCGAGGAGGCGGCGCTCACCGACGTGCTCCGGCTGGCGAAGGCGATGAGCTACAAGAACGCCGCCGCCGGGCTCGACCTCGGCGGGGGCAAGGCGGTGATCCTGGCCGAGGACCCGCAGGTCAAGACCGAGGAGTTCCTCCGGGCCTACGGCCGGTTCATCGATGCCCTGGGCGGGCGCTACATCACCGCCGAGGACGTCGGCACCACCGGCGACGACATGGACATGATCCACCGGGAGACCCGCTGGGTCACCGGGATCTCGCCCGCCTCCGGCGGGTCGGGCGACCCCTCGCCGGCCACCGCCTACGGCGTGACCCAGGGCCTGCGGGCGGTGGCCCTGGAGCTGTGGGGCGACGAGTCGCTCTCCGGACGTCGCTTTGCCGTCCAGGGGGTCGGGAAGGTCGGCTACGCCCTGGTCGGCCACCTGACCCACGCCGGGGCCGAGGTCGTGGTCAGCGACGTCAACCCGGAGCATGCCGACCGGGCGGTGACCGACTACGGCGTCGAGGCGGTCGCCCCGGAGCGGATCCACGCCGTCGACTGCGACGTGTTCGCCCCGTGCGCGCTCGGTGGGGTGCTGAACGACGGCACGATCCCCGAACTGCGGTGCAAGGCAGTGGCGGGGGGCGCCAACAACCAGCTGCTGCGCCCGCTCCACGCCGAGGCGCTCGCCCAGCGGGGGATCCTGTACACGCCGGACTTCATCATCAACGCCGGTGGCGTGATCAACGTCGCCGACGAGCTGAACGGCTACGACCAGCGGCGGGCCTACCTGCGCATCGAGGGCATCTTCGGGGCGGTCCGGCGGGTGTTCGAGACCGCCCGCAAGGAGGGGCTGACGCCGTCGCTGGCCGCCGACCGGGTGGCCGAGGAACGGATCCGGTCGGTGGGCCGCATCCGGCTGATCCGGGGGGCCCAGCAGGCGACCTTCTAGGCCGCGCGGGACTCGCCCTCAATGCTACTGCCCCGTCCTGGTGCGCATTCATCCCCACCGTGGGACAGGAGGACGAGGGCGGGCAGGCAGCCATGAGCCGGGTCGCCCTGATCACCGGAGCGAACAAGGGCCTCGGCCGGGAGACCGCCCGCCGGCTGGGGGCACTGGGCATGACGGTGATCGTGGGGGCGCGGGACGAGGGGCGGGGGACCGCGGCCGCCGCCGGGCTGCGTGAGGGTGGGGCCGACGCCCACTACCTGGCCCTCGACGTGACCGACGAGGCATCGGTGACACAAGCCGCGGCCCGGGTCGAGGAGCAATTCGGCCGGCTCGATGTCCTGTTCAACAACGCGGGGGTCTTCGGCCCGGCTGCGTCGGTGGACGAAATCAGCGTGGCGGACTGGGATGCGGCCATCGCCGCGGCCAATGCGCTCGTTGAAATCGGCGACTTCGAGCCGCGGGCCCTGCACATGCATGTCGAGCCGGTCGAGCAGGGGGCCGGAAATGCGCGCTCGATACCTCTGCAGCTGAGTCGGCGTGCAGCGGC